>NZ_JBKHUP010000048.1:0-59754 GCF_046565525.1 Coleofasciculus sp.
TTTCTGTTCCATTGGACGAAAAAGCGACCCTATAGGCAGGCACATTTTCCCATTATGAAGTAAGTCTCCCATAGAACTACTGAACTTGTCAATACCTCAACTCCCGATTATTTTTGCCAAAGGCTTTATTTTCTATCTACCGGGAAGTTTTCAACTGGAATCTGTGTCATCTGTGTTTTTGTCAATACTTAGTAATGATTTTTATCATAAGTTCAACAAAATACTTATGTCCAAGGGGGAGGTTAGCCGTGAGACGAAAACAATGAATTATACAAAGTCTTACGAAGATTCAAGGAATTTAGCTGGATTAAAATTCTTTTTACCCATAAAAAACCCACCATAAATAGTATACCTAAAAATCGCACAAGTCTCTCACAATCGCTGCAACCCCTGAAAATTCGTAGTTTTTTCCCAAAACGAGGTAAAAAACGAGCAATTATGACGTTTTGTTAATACGGGAATCTGATTTGAAAATTCAAACCTTTCTGGGGGAAAGAATCGTTTAAATTATCAGAACTTGACAAGTTGATATGAGTCAGCCAATGTACTGGTGAACCTGGATAAAAAGGTGTTCTTTGTCGAGGACATCCATCTCACCCCTCACACTCCCCTTATTTTGGTGAAACCCCCTCTGTCGCGCATCGTAGTCTAAACTTCAGTTGGTATTATTTCTAAGCAACCGTAAACCACTCAAAATCACCAATATGGTAGAACCTTCATGTCCAATAACGCCGAGAGGAAGACTAATGCCAATCGTAAAATTAGCCACTAATAACAAACCAATACTACACAAAGCAAACCCAATATTTTGGGTAACAACCTGAGTCACACGACGACCTAAACGAATCGCAGCCGTTAACTTTTCTAAACGATCTGCCATTAATACAACAAAACGAATAACCCGTTGAATCAAACTGCTTTCAGGGGGTTGATGCACTCGCAGAATTAACGCTCCAGCCCCATTAATTGTGCCAGCAAAAACTTCATCTCCCACCGCTTTTTCTCTGGGTAGCGACTCTCCAGTAATAGAGGCTTCATTGAGACTACTTGCACCTTTGATGTCAGTTTAGTTGATTTTGTGCGTTTGAGTCGAGGGGCGATCGCTTCAGCTAGAAATGCCCTCAAGACTCACTGTGAAATTGTTGCTGATGTTTCTCCAGTTGTCGCGGCTCTTGATCAGACGCGGATTGCACATTTAGGGCTTAATGTCAAGACTCTACTTGATGAACCCCACATCCACAGCGCTGATGAAGCCGAACACAGGTTTTACCAACAAGGGAAATGGCAGGAACGATTGCAACACCTCACGCCTGGTTGTATCTTAGTGATCGGCTATGCCCCATCAGTATTGATATCCGCCTTGAAACGAATCGAACAAGGACAATTGCAAGTCTCCTTAATTGTAGGAATGCCGATTGGCTTCAGCCACGCCCCAGCCGCTAAACGCCGATTAATGGGTTCGGGTGTGGAGTATATTACTACTGTGGGGACGACTGGCGGTGGATTATTAGCCGCCGTCGCTTTGAATAGTTTAGTTGAATCTTTGATTGAAAAGCCCAATTGCCATTGTTATTTGCAGAAGCAGTAAAGGGTTAGCACTCAGCCGTGATCGAATTACTGCACCAAAAGAATGTCGGGACAAATTGGGACTTTAGGGAATTGGTTAGGTGAAAGATTGGGGCAGGGCGGGTTTAGTTACATCTGAGTCAAAAAGAAACGATAGTTGTAAAACCCGCCCCTACAAACCATGCACTTGAAGATTCTCCAGCTCGTTTGTACTCAACTAGGTTTGACATTGTTGCAACTGATGCCAAAGAGACTCGATCTGCTCGAACGCCTGATCAGGAGACAGTTTACCCGCCGTTTGCAGGTTGCAAATATAGCTAACTCGCTGGGCAAACTCTTGCAGATTGGCATTCAGCACCAGATGCTCCGGCTTAACGGCTCCGCGATAACGGGCATGGGGATACAGAAAGTTGTGTTTGGATTGCTTCATGGCTACCGCTCCCCGACTATTGCAATTAATTCCTAATTAAATATAAGTTAACCCCATTTTTACCTGAGCTGTCAAGTGAACCTGATCGTGGCGCGATCGCCTCGACCATCAAACAACATGTGTACCCCTTGAAAGACAAACCGTTGGTCTTCTCCAGCCATGTTGATAATTCCCTTCATCCGGAAAATATCAGGACCCTTGGTTTGTAACAATTGCGAGAGCCAATTATTCAGTTTTTCCCCATCCACAGGTTTTGATTCAACCAAAGCAAAGGAATGAACCGACTCATCTAACTTATCCGGGGAAACTAAATCTGTCTTGTTAAGCAAAATTACATCAGCAAAAGCAATCTGTTCTTGCGCCTCATCCGCCTCCCAATGCTGCCAAATATGCTTGGCATCCACCACCGTTACTACGGCATCTAAAAGCAGTTGTTGCCGCATATCTTCATCAATAAAAAAGGTTTGAATCACGGGGGCGGGGTCAGCCAGTCCAGTGGTTTCTATCACCAGATGGTCAAACTTGTTACGCCGCTTGATTAGATTCCCGATAATCCGCATCAAATCCCCTCGGACGGTACAGCAAATGCACCCGTTGTTCATCTCAAAGATTTCTTCATCGGTATCAATCACTAATTGGTTATCAATACCAACTTCTCCAAACTCGTTGACGATGACGGCGACTTTCTTGCCATGTTCATAAGTAAGGATGTGGTTGAGTAGGGTGGTTTTCCCAGCGCCGAGATAGCCGGTGAGAACAGTAACCGGAATGGTACTGGAGGCTTGAACTGTTACCATACGTCACTTAAAATGATTATCATTCTCATATACTAAACATTTTTCCCCAGAAACCACCACCTGTCCCCCAGGATAATAGGAACGCACATAAGTTAGACCCAAACGCAAACCTTCGCTCGGTTCAATCCCCAGTTGGGCGATGGCAGCATAGCTACCATTAAACAACCCGTTTTTCTGACTCGGATCATTAGCATTGGGAGCCAGATAACCCAAGGATAAATTAAGCGCTGAATTGAAGTTATAGGTTAAACTACCACCCGTGCCTTCGAGTCCCTGATAATAAATCGGATTGAAACGCCCAAAACGAGAAATCGCCCCCGTCAGTTCTTCCGAGAAAAACTCGTTATAGTTGGCAAAGTTCTCGTTAAACTCACCGCCAACGGCATCAATAATAAAGGAGAGTTTTGCACCTTTAACGGCACCATGTCCATGTCCATGTTCCTCTTCTTCCTCATTATGTGACGCTGCCATGTTCCCCAGAGAGAAGCGATAAAATAGCTTGCCAATAGCTACATCATTATCATTGCCTTCATCAAAAGCGAGACGGGTCATGCTGGTTCCGGTAATATTGGGATTATCCCCTTCACCAGGACCAAAAGGAACCGTATTCAGTGCATCCAAGCGAGTTAGTAACAAGTCCTCCCCTGTAAAACTCGTCTCTAAAAATAGACGCACTCGGTTGTCGAAAACTACTTCATCTTCCAAGTCTTCACCACTACCATCTGCCTTTTCATCCCCAAAAACGCTACTCAGTGCAAAGCTGACTTCTCCGCGAAGTTTGGTCGTTGTGGAAAACTGATTATCTTCTAAAAAGGCGACTCGACCTTCCAAATTATCTACTCGCGCTCCCAGAGTCGCCAATTCCGCCTCAAATTCTTGCACCAACCGTCGTAAGGTTGCCAAATCACTCCCCTCCAGTTCGCCATTAGGAAGTAAACGCTCAATTTGCTGCAAGCACGCATTCAAACCGGCGGCAAACTCAAATCGGGTTAAGGCTCGATTCCCGCGATAGGTGCCATCGGGATAGCCAGCGATACAGCCATAGCGTTCCACCAAACTGCGTAGGGCTTCATAAGCCCAATCACCAGGGGAGACATCTCGTAACTGAGAGACACTGGTGACTTGCTCAAGAGTGTTCGCCTGACTGATGGGGTTGTACCCCTCAATCTGTGCCAAAGCATTTGGGGTTACACAGACTGCCCAAGTACCACCCAACACCACTGGGTTAACGACTAAAGTATTCCACCAAGTTTTTGCCATAGTAACTCCTCACACCCTATTCAGTTCAAGGTCTTGCCCGATCACCTATCGGTGACTCGGTGTCAAAATTATGATAATCATTATCATAAGAACGATTATCGTTATTGTAAATCTAGGGTCTGATTTTCCATGACTTACCATTCGGCATCCTTACCCGCCAACATTGACATTGCCGTTATTGGCGCAGGTCCCCAGGCTCTAACCTTAGTCACTCACCTGCTGCAAAAACGTAAGACAATGGGGAATAGGTTTTGGGTTTTTGATGGCAGTGGCAGATGGATGAATCGGTGGTTCCATCAATTTGCCGCTCTAGAAATCCCTCATCTGAGATCCCCTGCGGTACACCATCCCCACCCCAACCCCTATGCGCTGCGCTCTTTTGCCGAAAACCGGGAGTCGGAATTTTTTCCCCCCTATGATCTTCCCGGAACGCAGCTATTTCAGGAGTTTTGTCAGGATGTTATCTATCAGTGGGAATTGCAGGATAAGCTGGTTCGGGCTGATGTGAGTAGCCTTAAACCAACCAAGGTTTTAGGACGCCCTCGATTTTGCCTAGAGTTATCAAATGGGCAATCAGTAATCGCTCGTCGGGTGGTTCTGGCTACGGGTGCGGGGAGAAAGATTGTACCAGATTGGGTGAATACGATTGCATCGGCTTATCCAACTGACCGATTATGCCATGCTCAAAGCGTCGATTTAGGGAACGTGCAGATAGCCGGTGAGCAGGTGTTAATTATTGGGGGTGGGTTGACGAGTGGACATTTAGCCGTGGGTGCAGCAGCACGGGGAGCGAAGGTGATGTTAATGTCACGGCGTCGGCTCCAGGAAAAATGGTTTGATGCTGAACCGGGTTGGTTGGGACCCAAGTATCTCAAGGACTTTTGGGCTGAACCGGATTGGCGGAGGCGGTGGGAGATGATTCAGGGGGCGCGAAATGGGGGATCTATGACGCCAAAGATGATGTTTCAGTTACGCCGCCTGGAGCGGCAAGGTAAGCTGAGGTTTTATCCAGAATGTCAGGTGGTTGAGGCTCGGTGGCAGGATAACCAGTGGCAGGTTGACTGTGATCAGGGTCAAGGGTATGAATGTCAACGTATTTGGTATGCCACTGGAACTGGCTTTGATGCCACCGTTGACCCGTTACTCAAAAATGTTATTGATTCATATCCTGTACCTCTTGTCAAGGGTATGCCCGTTTTAGACGAGCATTTGCGTTGGTCGGGTTGTGAGTTATTTGTGATGGGAGGTTTAGCCGCACTACAGATAGGACCCGTGGCACGGAACCTGTACGGTGGTAAAATGGCGAGCGATCGCATCGTACCCGCCTTAACTAAACCGACGCTGTATCATTCCTCTTCAGGCTGATTATCACCTGTCATCATTTTGAACGGAGTACAGGTTCCGCCCAAACCTTTCGCGATCGCGCAGGTATTATGGGTGATCATTCCTATATAGGTTCCTGTGTCACTATTTTGGTCACCTAGACTACCAACAATCAATTTTTGTTCAGAAACCTTGACATCTGCTTCCCTCGCAACAGTCTCAATCGCGGTGGAATTGGTTGTCGTTTCCACAAAAATCGTGGGAACCTTGGCTTGTTCAATGGTTTCCACCAATTCCTTTACCCGTGCGGCTGACGGTGTTTCTTCGGTACTGAGTCCTTGCAAGGATTCAGCCGCTTCAAATCCATAAGCGTTGACATAATAAGCCAAGGCGTCATGAGTGGTGACAATTGTGCGTTTTCCTGGGGGAATTGTTGCCACTTGCGCGTTTACCCAGGTATCTAACTGGTCGAGTTGGCTGGTTAACTGCTGGGCATTTTCTGCATAAAGGTCAGCCTGAGCGGGATTAATCTGTGTCAGTTGGTTGCGAATAACATCAACCATCGCCATACCGTTTTGCACATCATGCCAAACATGGGGGTCAGGAACTTTTTCCCCCTTATCTGCGGCATGGTTTTCTTCATGATCTGAGTGTTCACCTTGTTCCTTTTCCCCGTGATCATGGTGATGTACTTCTCCCTCCAGGGGATTGGGGACAGCTTCCTCAAAGACAGCAACGATAGGGGCGGATGTATTGCTGGCTTCAATTAATCCCTCAACACCGGCTTCCGCATCATAGCCACCATAAAGGATCAGTTGTGCGGTTTCAACGGCTTTGCGGTGGGATGGGGTTGCTCGGTAGGTATGAGGATCTTGGTTCGGGTCTAATAAACAATTGAGTTGAATGGTGTCCTGGGCAATTTCTTTGGTTAAATCGCAAAGAACGCGATGAGACACTACCACACTGGGTTTATCACCTGATACCGTCCCTTCACCTGTTGGCGAAACCGTCGTCTGGTTACTTTGAACACACCCTGTCAGTGCGATCGCTAATGCCAACACCTTACTATTCCAGCCGTTCAAGGTTTGGCTGAATACATACTTTAGCATAGTCAAGCTCCTGAAACCGAGAGACAATTATAATGATAATCATTCTAATACGCTTGGATCACCTCCACCCCCTAGGATTGGGCGAAGCATTCGCGTTGGAATTTGAGTAGAAAACCGATAGATCTGGGCGCGAATGCGAGAGCCCCTACACACCTGCTCCCCCTGCTTCCCTATCCCTACCCAAGGCGCTTGGTGTGAAATCACGGGAATCATTATCCGATAAGCTAAAAGCAGAACTTGTTAATGGTAGTCATTCTCACAGACAGGTCATAATGCTCGAAGTTCATGATTTGGCGGTCAACTACCGAAATACCTGGGCAATCTCCGGTGTTTCTTTTTCTATCCAACCCGGACAGTTAACGGTGCTGTTGGGACCTAACGGTGCTGGGAAAAGTACGATTATTAAGGCAATTCTGGGACTCATTCCCCTCACCAGAGGGGTCGCTACATTTCACGCCAAACCCCTGAAAAGCCAACGAAAACGGCTCGCCTATGTACCACAGCGCACCCAAATTGATTGGAATTATCCGGTTACAGTATGGAATGTCGTGATGATGGGGCGCACTATCCACACGGGTTGGTTTAGAGAGCCGTCTCGTCAATCCCAGGAGATTGTTCAGGATGCATTAGAACGGGTGGGCTTATTTGAGTATCGCCATCGTCAAATTGGCGAACTCTCTGGTGGACAACAACAACGAGTATTTTTGGCAAGGGCGCTGGCGCAACAGGCGGAGTTGTTTTTTTTTGATGAGCCGTTTGCTGGTATTGATCAAAAGACTGAAGAGATTCTTTTTGAGATTTTTCAAGAATTAAAATTTCAAGATAAAATTTTATTAGTTATTACTCATGACTTGGGAGAAACATTGGAGCAGTATGACCAAATATTGCTGTTAAATAAAGAATTAATTGCTGTGGGTTCAAGGTCAGAAGTATTGACAACTGAAAATCTCAAAAAAGCCTATGGAAAAATTATGAGTCTTATTGTTGCATAATGTTGATCCCGATTTAATAACGAGTTTTAATGGGATATTAATAGCAAACAGGAAACCAAGAATAAGTGAGGTGGATGTGATGTGGCATGGGTTAATTGAACCTCTCCAGTGGGGATATATGCGTGAAGCTATAGCCATTGCGGTGCTGCTGGGAATTTTAGGTGCGGTTGTGGGTAGTTATTTGATTGTGCAACAGATGGTCATGATTGGTCATGTGATCGCCCATGCTGTTTTACCTGGACTATCCATTGCCTTTTTTGTGGAGGAGCAATTTCTGTCTCTGGGGGCGTTTATAGCCGGGACATTGAGCGCTTTAGTGGTGGCTGGCATTCATCAGCGATCGCGAGTCAAGGTGGATGCGGCAATGGCGTTAACGTTAACCAGTTTTTTGGGCTTGGGAGTTATCTTGATTTCCCTCTTAGAAACCAATCAATTCGACCTCAGTTCTATTCTCTTTGGCGATATTTTAGGCGTCAGAACCAGCGATGTCTGGCACACGCTAATGATTACAGTCGTCATTTTACTGTTGACCAAACTTTTTTACAAAGAACTCCTTTTCTACACCTTTGATCCCCTCGGCGCTCAAGCCAGTGGTTTACCCGTCACCACCATGTATTTCGGCTTCATTTGTGCCATTACCTTGACAATTGTCGCCAGTATGCAAACCGTTGGAGTGCTTCTGGTTATCTCCCTCCTCGTCGGTCCTGCCATTACTGCCTATCTTTTGGTCAAAGAATTGCATCAGATGATGGGATTGGGGGCAATAATCGGTATAATTGCTGGTGTCACGGGTATGTATTTAAGCTATTATCTAGATTTACCATCGGGTTCGGCGATTGTCCTGGTTGTCTTTAGTTTCTTTATTCTGGCATTTCTATTCAGTCCCACTCAGGGAATTTTAACCGAACCCGGAACCTTCCGTTGGATTTCTAAAATTCTGCAACCCATAAAACTCTGGAGACGCTGATTCCCTCTTTTTGACTACTAACTGAGGTTAAAAATGAGATCCTCTTACTCAGTTTCTGTTAGAGCAAGTTTTTGAATAGATTGAAAAATTAGCTCAAGCTTGGTCAAACCAGAAATATATCTATCGACTGACTCAACGTGCCGTAATATCCTCCTTTAGCTTGGCGTCAGCGATAAAGGTTGATTGTTAAGTTGATAGAAGATACAAAAGAGCCTTAAACCTAATTTAAGGAAACATTCAATATCAGTAAAGGAGGACAACTCTACATGGATAGTAATAAGCAATTTCTGGATAAAGATAATCAACCTCTTGAACCCACTGCCAATCAACCCGATGAATCTTCTCACGATGAAGGTAAGGGTGTAGTCGGCGCTGGGGTAGTTGGTGCAGCCATTGGTGCTGTAGTCGGTGGTCAAGTTGCTGGCAGACGAGGTGCCGTCGTGGGTGCCGTCACAGGCGCCGTAGCTGGTGGTTTGACCGCTAAAGCCACTCCTGAGGATGCACCTGATAAACTCAAAAGTGCTGCTGAACAGGCAGCCAATAAAGTGCAAGATGCGGCTGAACAAGCTAAGCCAGCTATTGAAAACGCCGCTAACCAAGCTAAAAGTGCTGCTGTCAAGACAGCCGACAAGATTCAAGATGCAGCCGAGAAGGCTAAACCTTCTATTGAAAGTCAAGCTGACAAAGCGAAAAGTGCTGCAATTGGTGCAGCCGATAAAGTTCAAGATCAAGCCGAGAAGGCTAAGCCATCGAGAAATCAAGATGGTGATGTAGTGGAAGAACAAAGACAGATTATTGTTGAACCAACTTCAACCGTAATCGGGGCAAAACCTGTCACTGTTGTGGACAAGAACGTCGCAGAAACAGACGTGACGCCGATTGACGTTAAGCCAGAAACACCTGAAATACCTGAAATCGACAAGCCAACATTCTCCGTCCGGGACACAAAACGGTACAATAAGCCCTCCTAACCGAAAAAGGGGAAAGGAATTCTATTATTCTTTTTCCCCTTTTTAGCAACCGCCAAGGATGTTAGGACGAATGGCACTCAAATAAGCCTTGTGAGATCGCCAAAACCTTTGATATACCGTAGGGTGGGCATTGCCCACCAGCCTTAAGGAGCGTGACATTCATGTTAGGACTTGTAGAGACGTTCCGGTGGAACGTCTCAAGAGAGTGTGTTTGTCTTGTTAATCCAGTCAATCAAATTTTGACATCCTCACGCCAGTGCGTAGTTATAGCAGTACCAAGGCAGGTGAGGACATTCTTTACTCTTAAGAGTTCCCTGTTCCCTTTAAAATGGGATTTAGGCGCGATTCGCGCTTCTCCAGGATTGGGGAGTTGTCCCGTGAATTCTTTTTTTTGCCGACTGCATTGTTCAGCATATCTGCCACATGGTCTAGCTTACTTTTCCCATCTTCATCGGAACGTCTCTGCTCCCTCAGCTTCCCCAGCACCCCTGCTACATCAGTCCCCGCCCTTTTTGGGCAAATTCATTAATGGTTTGCTCCGATAAATTGTGAGTTGTCATCGCATTCAACATCTCCAACGGTAGCGTCAGATGATCCGCCCCAGCGATTAAAGCCCCCGCCGCTTCTGCTGGTGATTTGAGACTGGCGGCTAGAATTTCCGTGGGACTGTCTTTGAGGATAGCTGCCATTTCTCTTACCAACGCCAAGCCATCCCCTAGTAAACGAGTGGCGCGATTCACATAGGCGATCGCATATTTGGCTCCGGCTTCTGTTGCAACGGCGGCTTGGGCGGCGCTATAAATGGCGGTGACTGAACAGGGAATCTCTGGAGATAGATGGGCGACAACCTGAAATCCTATGGCTGTAGCCGGAACTTTCAGCACCGTTTTCTCCCCAATAATCTCAAATGCTGTTCGTCCTTCTGCTACCATTCCTTGAAAATCGGTTGCCATGAGTTGATAATACAGTTCCCCTGGACTAATTGCCGCGAGTTGTTTCAGTGTCGTTTCTGGGGGTAAATCACTTTTGGCGAGTAGTGTCGGATTCGTAGTGATTCCCTTGAGCCATCCCCATTTCTCTACCGTTTTCGCTTCACTGACTAATGCTGAATCCAAATAAATCATGATCAATTTTCCGTTACACCCATTCTAATTATCCATCTTGCGCCATCCACACCACCTTGGCTTTTTTCAGAGTCAAGTCACCGTAAGCCATAAACAAGCGTGAGTTGTAGCCATATCAATCCTATCGAGTTGTGGGAATATAGGATAATAGCCGATAGGATCTAGGGATAGAGACATCAACAGACTAGCGACAACGGCAATCTATGGTTCAAACGAGCTTCCAGCAAGAGTCTTTACTCCCAGGGCTTGAAAGTGGCGATCGCTTAAATCGTTATGAATTTGAGCGTCGTTATAACGCGATGCATTCTCTCCAGAAAGCTGAACTAATTGAAGGAGTCGTTTACTTGCCTGCTGCTTTACGGTTTCGGAGTCATGCTGAACCCCATGGAAATCTCATCGGTTGGCTATGGACTTACAAAATTTTTACGCCCGGAGTTGAGTTAGGAGATAATCCAACTGTACGGTTAGATTTGGATAACGTACCCCAACCCGATGCTGTATTGTTAATTGATGAAAATGCGGGTGGACAAGCGAGACTTAGCGAAGATGATTATATTGAGGGTGCGCCGGAATTGGTAGCAGAGATTGCAGCCAGTAGTGTGGCGATAGACTTGCATGACAAGAAACGAGCGTATCGTCGCAATGGAGTGCAAGAGTATATTGTTTGGCAAGTGTGTGAGCGGAGACTTGATTGGTTTTACTTGCAGCAGGGTGAGTATATATCTTTGCCTGTAGATGAAGGGAATGTAATCCGGAGTCGAGTGTTTCCGGGATTGTGGTTAGCCGTCGATGATTTGTTGGCTGGAAATATAGGGAGGGTATTGTCGGTGTTGCAGGAAGGTTTAGCTTCGGGGGAACATGCAAGGTTTGTCGAACAGTTAGCGAAACGTTGTTATAGTTAGATTGCATAACTGTAAAGCTTTAATTTCATAGTTGAACTTAAGCAAGAAGATGACTGAATCTCAAGATAGAGAGTTTGAGGAAACAGAGGGGACTCCCCTTTCAATCGATCCAATATTAAAAACGTTTGTCCGTTTTGCAGAAGAACAGGATTTTAGCTTGGGAGTTACTCTGACTATTCATGGATTACTAATTGCTGGCAACATCATCAGTTACCATAAATATCTTGAAGGAAGCGCTCAAGGCTTTAAATCTGCCACTGGTAATCAAGAAATCAGTCAAATACTTGCTGAATCTTACCGAAATGCAAATCAAGAGTATCTAAAAATTCGCAGAGAGAAAGGATTAGAAGAACTTCCTCCTACATTGTATATCCATCTATCTAATGCAAGGTTTATGTTTGGCAACAGAATTGTGCAAACAGGGTCTTATTGGAGAGGAAGATTGGATGAGGTTGATGGATTCTTTCTAGGCATCATCGAATCTTGAGTAAAGTAGATGGTAAGCTATTGAGAAACACAATTCACACTCTATCTAAGCGTCGAAAGTAAAAGAACACGGTGTAACGGAAAGCTGCTAGGTACAGTCCTAATTATTTGTTCGTCAGCCGTACACCATTGACAATTTAGGGTTTCAGCTAATCGGATGTAGGTCATGTCGTATGAACCTTTCGCATAGTCTACAGCCATTTCCATTGCTGCTATGCACTCATCCTCAATTGCCGCAGATATGTGAATTGGGATCTGGAAAAAGGCTTTGGCAAACTCTACGGCTTGGGTTTTTTCGAGACGAGGTGGATTCCCTTTCACCTGTCCACAGGCTCTTGCTAAAATACCACATACCTCATAAGGAAGAATTTGAGGAGCATGTAATTCAACTTCATCAGCTAAACACGCTAGAAGGATGTCGCTAGCTAAGTCAACATCGCTTTCTCTAGCATCCTTCAGAAACCATTTAGCCGCCACGCTTGCGTCAATTACTAAATGCTCAGGTAGATTCACGCATCTCCCTTAAAGTATCTATAATATTGAAGTCAACTGAACCAACCTCATCCCGCAGCTTCTGGATGCGCTCATACAACTCTCGGCGCTCAGGTGAAAGCTTATCTAGTCTTTGCAGTCTTTGCTGCGTTCTATCTAATCTATCGCTACCAACCTGCGGTATATGCTGTAGAGCATTTAATGCATCTTTTTCAGCTTTTTTTAGTATCTCAATTGATACATCCAGTTTTGGGGTTGGCAACCTGCTTTTCTTTTGTCTACGGGTTGAGAGATGAGGCAGTACAGCACTCCTCACAGATTCTACGATGATTTGCCTAAATTCAGCCTCATGCTGTTGTGTACCCCCTGTTATCTCTATTCGGACAACTGTCATCACCATATCATCGATCCCGTCGTGACCTTGTTAGAACTAACCTTGATTGACCTCAACCCTAATATCATCAGTTGAGAGGGTAATTAACCTAAGTATCTTATTATATTTCAACTTTGGCTAAGTTTTACGGCGCAGCAAAAAGTCATAGACACCGCTCAATCCAGATTGTACATCTACGATGACGTCTTCCCCACAGGGGAACATGCAAAGTTTGTACAGAAGTTAGCCGAGCAGTATGGAAATTAATTTGCTCCTGATATGGTGGTTGAAGTGGACGAAGAGTGATCACATTGATGACACCAGCGACAAGCAAGAATAAAGCTAGTGGGTGAGTTGCATGGGCTTTGACAAATTTATTGCCGCTTTGTTGTCGTCCCATTCAAAATTAATAGAATGACTATAACATCAAGTATTTGAAGGGATTTTTCGTGCGATCGCAAGATAGCCGTAGGTTGGGTTGACGCGCCGAAACCCAACATCCCCTATCCAACATCAACGCCAAATTTAGCGATCGCACAATGGATACCCAATTGAACTACAGAGACATCATTAAGGTGAATGGTACTGACTTACCATGCTGGTGGGCATTGCCCACCCTACGCTATATCAAGGGTTGCGGCGCTCCAACAATGCAAATTTTCAGTGCCATTCATCTTTAAGGTGGTGCAATTAGGGTGAAGCCTTCGCTACTACCAAGAATGATGCGATCGCGAATCGGTAATACTGCCAAACTTGACTCATCCACCAGTAAATACGCCGACGTTGACGCCAACTGTTTCAACCTAGTTGTATCCGCCGGAATCACTTGGCGATCACTATAAAAATCTAAACTGGGACGCCGATAACCAAACGACGTATAAACTACAGTTTCTGGGGGAGTATGTTCCTGAATCAACTCGGCAACTGGTTTCACTGCAAAGGCTTCATTTAATTCCCAAACCCACGATGTAGACATCATCAACAACAACAACGCCACGTAAGTTCCACCCAATAAAATCGGGATAAATTGGCGATTATCCTGGTAAACGTGCCAAGCCGCTAAACCCATTGTTAACGCCACAACCACGCCCATAATAATTAACACAGGCTGCGGATCTGCCAGGATAAAATAAACACATCCCCCTACCCCAGCAACTGCCATCAACCCCAAAAGCCAGACTAAAACTTGGGGATAATGCTTGCTTTTTTGCCATAACTGTGCTAAAAATACGCCGACAGCTAGAGCAAAAAAAGGGTATGACGGCATAATGTACCAAGGTAACTTTGTTCCCATTAGGGAAATTGTCCCCAGATAGCCAATCGTACCAATCAGTACCAGTTTGCCCCAACTCCTTTGACGATGATGCCAAGCGAGCGTCAATCCGCCAAACCAAAACAGTAGCCAGGGAAAACTGTATTTAAGTAATTCCAGCAAATAATACCAAGGCGCACCCTGGTTTCCTTCCACAGACTCCGAAATGCGGTTCAAACCCTGCGCCTGAAAATGCACCTGCCAAAAGGTTTCGCCATAATATTGCCACTGAGCAATATACCACGCGATCGCAGGCGTACTCCCCAAGAGAATCCCTAGCCAAAAATAGGGATGTTTCAACTGTGCTAATTGTCCATCAGCTAAGAGAAACCCAAACGCGATCGCACCCAGGAGGATCACCAAAATTCCTTTGGTTAACGTAATCAATCCCAGGCTAATCCCAATCCCAACCGCCCAACGCTTATCCTGACGCGCTTTCAGCAGACACACTAGCAATAGCAGAAAAAACAACACCACCGTACCATCCAGCATCGCCAGACGCCCATGACGCACCACAGGTAGCAACGTCAAGTAAACGCTAGCCGCCAATACAGCAGGTAGACGTTGGGCAAAAAGTTCTCGCCCCAACAAATAGAGTAGCGGAACCCCACAAGCGGATAAAAACGCTCCCGGTAGGCGGGTGGTTAATTCTCCAATCCCCCATAATTTATACGAGAGAGCAATTAACCAATCCATTAACGGGGGTTTGAGCAGATAGGGTTCCCCCCCAAGCGTCGGATGAAGCCAATTCCCTGTACGATAAATCTCTCTGGCAATTAGGGCGCGAGTCCCCTCATCCCAATCTCGTAGCGGTACATTCCCGACAGACATACCTCCCAGGAAAAGGGCGGCTAAGGAAAAACCGATTAGCCAATGGTAGTCAGTGAAATTTAGTCGTCGTTTTGTCAAGTCTTTATCTCTTGACAGAAGAGGTGAGTTGTCTCTATTACCGACTCAATCTCTACCGCCTTCTTAACTCTGGAACTTATGCTCTAGTAATTATTAAACGTTCTTCGGGTGTCCAACAGTTCTAGATAAGAGATTGGCACCACTATGGGCCACATGATGGTAGCAATGACCAAAATCACCCAAGAAAAAAACTTATCCTTTGAGGATAAGCTGTCATCATGTTGCATGAAATCTAACCATCGGCTGAATAAGATCGGTAGCATGACTAGGTAAAATGCGACTAATCCGATAAAAACTGTTTCCCACATACAAAACCTCAATAGCTTGACAATCAATTTGGTGATGAGTGACTCCTCAATAAAGGAAAGTGAGTCATCTCCCCATAATATGGCTCTGCTTAGGTTTCTTGTCTGGAGAGCATTCTCACCAAACCTAAGCTGTATCTTCTTTCCCACCACTACAGCTAGGATGTCCTTCCCTAAAGCAATTTCGCACCAAGAGAAGCAAGAGAAGACTAAGCTACTCTTTATGCTAACTTTTAGGCGGTTAAATTGGTTTGTCCGATTGACGCTAACTGATAAAGTTTATATGTATCAGAATAACTAATACTTACGTACTAAATTAGCCGCCGTCTGTTGACCATCAAAGGATGACATCCCAAACATTTATCTATAGAGTGGTGTACATTATATCCTATAATAGTATCAAAAAAAAATATGTGGATGGGGATAACCTGATGATTCGTGCCGTGTTATCCGTCCTCGGCAAAACTTTACTAGGACTAAGCTTCACTCGGTAGAGGATGGTGGCTGCTCCACCACCTCAGTAATTGAACTCAATCCTTGTTGTTCCAACTTTTTTAACAATCCCTGCATGATTCGCCGCACCATCCAGGGTCCTTCATAGACTAATCCCGTGTACACTTGAATCAAACTGGCACCGGCGGTGAGTTTTTCCCAAGCATCCTCGGCGGTAAAAATCCCACCCACACCGATAATCGGTAGTTTCCCCTGGGTTTGCTGGTGAATAAAGCGAATCACTTGTGTCGAACGCTCCCGCAAAGGCGCACCACTAATTCCGCCTGCTTCTTCAGTCACGGGTTTACCGGTTGCGGCGATAACTTGAGTTTTCAGCCTATCCCGGTTAATGGTTGTGTTAGTAGCAACAATCCCCGCAAGCTGGTAAGTTTGAGCTAAATGAACAACATCTGCGATCGCGTCCCACTCCAAATCCGGTGCAATCTTGACTAAAAGCGGCTTTTGCCCCTGATTATCCTGTTGCAACGTCTCCAAAATGATTTGCAGTTGCTCAGCATCTTGCAGCGATCGCAATCCGGGTGTATTGGGTGAACTAACGTTAACCACAAAATAATCGCCCCAGGGCTTAAGCAGACGGAAACTAGCTAAATAGTCCGTTGCCGCATCTTCTAGAGGTGTTACCTTAGACTTACCCAGATTGATCCCCAAGGGGATCGGCTCAAAAGGCTGATGCGCGATCGCTCCTAATCGTTGAGCCAATGCTTTTGCCCCTCGATTATTAAACCCCATGCGGTTGAGAACGGCTCTATCTTGGAGCAATCGAAACAACCGGGGTTGTGGATTTCCGGGTTGGGCTTCAAAGGTAACGGTTCCTAGTTCAGCAAAGCCAAAACCAAAGATCCGCCAAATTCGAGCCGCTACCCCATCCTTATCAAATCCGGCGGCTAAACCTAGAGGATTGGGGAATTTCAGTCCCCACAGTGTTTGTTCTAAGCGAGCATCACTTAGGCAAAAGGCTTGGTGCAATTGAGCGGAAAGCCAAGGAGTTGAGGCGGATTCATTAGTACGGTCTAGCCAACCTAATAAGTTTATCGTTTGTTCGTGCGCCCACTCCGGGTCTGCTTTAAAGAGCGAAAATAGAATGGGGCGAATGGCAGATTGATAAATATCAGTCATTGGTCTTATGTCCTTTGTCTTATGTCCTTTGTCATTCGTCATTTGTCCTTTGTTTGCTCCCCCAGTTCCCCCAGTTCCCCCAGTTCCCCCAGTTCCCCCAGTTCCCCCAGCTTCCCCATTCCCTGATAACTGATAACTGATAACTGATAACTGATAACTGATAACTGATAACTGATAACTGATAACTGATAACTGATAACTGATTATGGGTCAGCAAAATCTACCACTCCAAAACGATCATCCATTTGTTGCCCTAGGACGAGTGTTGGAGACATTGCGGGAAGAGGAAAATACTGACGTGTTGATCGAGACTACTCTAAATTACCTGCAAACGGAGTTTGATTACCACCTAATCTGGATTGGGCTTTATGATCGCTTAGAGCATCGCTTATTTGGGAAAGGGGGTATCGCTCAGACGGCGGATACCGATTTTTTGAAGCAGCGATACAACCTGCAACCGGGGGATCTTTTAGAACAGGTAGTAATCCAGCAGCGCCCGATCACCCTTCCAGATATTCAGAAAGAAAGCCGAGCTGGAGAATGGCGCCGAATTGCCGAAAACTTAGGCATTCAGGGAACACTGCTGTTGCCCTTGCGAGCCAAGGATCGATGTTTTGGCATAACCTTGTTGGGTTCAAATCAGTGGGGTATCTCTCCCAAACCTGAAGACAAAGCCCATTTATCCATGGTTTTGGGGGGATTAGCGACGGCGTTACATGAAATAGAAGTAAATTGGCAACAATCAGCAATTAAACGCCCCGATAAACCCCTCTTTCAAGCCCTCGATGAGCTGATCAAATTGCCCAAGGTGGTTCAGCGTCTGGATAAATTGGTGTCGATGACCCAAGATTTTATCACGCCCACACGCACCAGTATTTATTGGTATAATCCGCAGCAACGCTATTTCTGGCATCGGGTGGGCAATCGCCAATCTCTCCGCAGTGTGGTGGGGTTACGAGGCTCGACAGCAGGTCTTACTGTTGCTGAAGCCAGTGACTTTTATCAGGCGCTGGCTAGGGGTCAGTTAGTGACGATTGGAACCAGTAGAAGCCAACTCCAGCCAGAAACCACAGAACATATCCTAAATCGGCTGCGGACTCGTTCATTGATGGCAGCCCCGATTCAAAGCCAGGGGGAACTCTTGGGTTTTGTGTCGGTAGAAGATGATGCTCCTCGGATTTGGGAGCGGGCAGAACGGAATTCTATACTAGCAACCGCTCAATTAGTGGCGCTGGTGGTGAGTTGTGAGGAACTAGAATCCCAAGTTCAGTTAAGCCTAAAGGATAGCCAGTTGGTGGCAACGATTGCTCAGACAATCGCTTCTAGCCCCACGACTGAAACTGCCCTCAATGATTGTGGAAAGCTGATTTGCCAGCATCTAAGAGCCGATCGCTTTTTAATCCTACAACCTGATCCCTCGGGTCAGTTCAACCTCGTATTTGGCAAACAACCGTCGAATCGCCGTCCTTGTCCATCACCCCTACCGCCTCTTGAGCCAGAGGATCAGCGGTGGTTGAGTGAACAAAACAAAATGGTGGTGATTGAAGATTTAGAGGCAGATGGGCTACTGATATCCTGGCGGGACAGTTTCACTCAACTTAATGTGCGCTCTGTGCTGCTGGAGTCCTTGTCTGTTGCAGAACATTCCCCCAACTCACTCAGCTTCGTGTTAATTATTGGTCATGACAGTCCCCGGACATGGAACCGTAATGAACGGGATTTTGCCAAAACCATTGCCCAACTCATCCATCTGCTGCTGACTCTTTCGGGTGAGTTGGATAACGCCAAACGTTCTTTTTTGGCTCGCCAAACCCTCCAGTCGGGATTATCCCTGCTCAACTGTGCCTCCAAAGATCCGGTGCGCTTTGAAAAGGCTTGGGTTAATTATGTGGCAAAGCTGTTGGAATGTCCTCTAGTGGCGCTGCTAACCTGGACTCCCCAAATTCCTTGGGCAACGGTAACGACTGCCGTTGTTGCTGATCCCCGTTTGGCTCTCCCCCCAGATTTAACGATTCCAGTAGCAACCAACCCCTTGATTCAAGAGGCTCTAGCTACGCCGCATTTCTGCTGCTGTTTGGTGAGGGATCTGCCTGATTCGATCCGTCAATGG
Organism: Coleofasciculus sp.; assembly: GCF_046565525.1. Lineage (NCBI taxonomy): Bacteria > Bacillati > Cyanobacteriota > Cyanophyceae > Coleofasciculales > Coleofasciculaceae > Coleofasciculus > Coleofasciculus sp. Next base: position 19,058 of record NZ_JBKHUP010000048.1, read on the forward strand.
TTTAATAGTCCCGATATTGGTCAAATCCTGGTGATTGCGTTGCATCAGGGTAAAACCTCAGCCACGGGATTGGTACTGATTGCCGATCGCGAGGAACGGATGTGGTCTGAGGATATGCTATCGGTACTCGAAACCCTAACCCAACAGTTTACTAGTTTGCGTGAGTATCGCTATCGTTTGATTCGGCAAACCCAAGATCGGGAAGATTTGCAAGCTCTAAACTGGTACAAACACCGATGCTTAGAGAAATTGTATCAGTCTGTGCAAGAGATGAACAATGGGTTACTGGCATTGGACTCTCAAAGCACCTATCCGGCTGAGGCGACGCAGTATGTTACTAATTCTGCTTTACAAAAGATGCGTCGTCAGCAACTGTTGCATCAGTTAGAAGACGTTCTGGCGACATTGAATCCCATCCTCAAGCAAGAACAATGGCAACTCACGACTAACCTACGTCCCATACAGTTGGCAACCTTGTTGAAGCGATCGCTGCGACAGGTTGAACTGTTTTATCATCAGCGTCAACTGGTGCTGAATATGCATAATGTGAGTCAGTTTACCATTTATGGCGATCGCCTTAAGCTAGAATGCATTTTGTTAGAGTTATTGCTCACCATTGGCTTACATTCCCCTGCCGGACTTTGGATTCATCTGTGGTGCTGTCCCTTGCGTGCGGATGTCAAGCCTACTTTGCGATCAACTTCACCTTATCCTTTATTAGAGTTACTGATTTCTGAAAGCAGTTCTCTGGAGGAGTGTCAGCAGGCTCTCACCGCTTCACCCATAAAATCTTTACCTAGCTTAAGTATGAAAATTTGTCAACAGATTTTGCGAAGTTGGGGGGGTGATCTCCTCTTTTACCAAACTCAAGTCCATGACTATTTGATCCGGTTACTTTTGCCATTAGAACAGAATCAGAAGTAAATCTGGTACGATTTTGGCGATCGCGGCTTAAACATTAAAAAGCTATGACTCTCAGATTTATCAGCCCGAAAACTGACTTTGCTTTTAAAAAAATATTTGGCTCAAAAGATAGTAAAGATATCCTAATTAGCTTTTTAAATGCCTTGATTTATGAAGCCAACCCCGTGATTCAGGATTTAGAAATCATTGACCCCTATAATCCTAGGGATGTGGTTGACCTAAAAGATAGCTATCTGGATGTCAAAGCCTTACTGGATAATGGCTCAACTGTGCTAATTGAAATGCAAGTCCTCAACCTAGCCTTCTTTGAGAAGCGGGTCATTTATAACCTGACCAAAACTTATGCGAATCAATTAAAATATGGTGAAGGATACTCGTACCTGAAACCAGTCATTGCCTTAACGATTACCGATTTTCCCATGTTTAATCAGACGCAACGGTATCTGACCCGGTTTAGCTTGAAAGAAAAACAGGAGTTATTTGACTATCCTGATCCAGAAATCGAGTTAATTTTTGTAGAATTGCCGAAATTCCCGAAAACACTGGATGAATTAGAGAGTTTAACGGATAAATGGATTTATTTTATTAAAGAGGCTCCCAGCTTGGAAGTGATTCCCCCCACATTTAGCCAACTTCCAGAACTAAATAAAGCGATGAATATCGCAAATCAAGCGAATTTGAGTGTAGAGGAAGTGGAAAAATTGCGTAAGCAAGAAATGTTCCTGGAAGACCAACGGGGATCGATTGTTAAGGCAAAGCAGGAGGGACGGCAAGAAGGGTTAGAGCAAGGAATCCGATGGATATTCCGTTTTCTGGAGCGACAGTTGGGGTCAATTCCGCCAGAAATCAGTCAGCGGATTCAAAAGTTATCGGTTGAACAGTTGGAACGTCTAAGCAATGATGTTTTTGATTTCAACAATTTAGAAGAGTTATCAAGTTGGTTACTCGAAAATGGGTGATTTTGATCGGGAATTTGTCCTAATGTCTTTGTTTGAGGGGTTTGGGAACCAAGCCCCTACGCAAGCCCCTACGGGGTTGGAACATTGAGACGCCAACCCGGTTTGACGACTTGACGCGATCGCGCAATCACCAGACAATCATCGGGTGTATTTTCGGTTACGACTGAACCCGCCGCTACTGTGACATCTTGACCCAAGGTTACGGGTGCAACAAGGACACTATTGGAACCCGTCTTCGTGCGATCGCCGATTTGGGTGCGATGCTTTTGTACCCCATCGTAGTTGGCGGTAATCGTTCCCGCACCGATGTTCACCTGATTCCCCAATGTCGCATCCCCCAGATAAGAGAGGTGGGCGATATTCGTGCGATCGCCAATTTGAGTGTTTTTCAGTTCCACAAAATTACCCACCCGACAGGATTCCCCGACGATTACATGACCTCTAAGATGGGTATAGGGTCCGATTCGGCTATTCTCTTGCACCACAGAATCACTCACCACCGAATACAGCGCCGTGACATTTTTCCCTAATTGACTATTTTCAATCAGACTTCCAGGTCCAATCCGACTCCCGGAACCAATCACTGTTTTTCCCCGCAGATGGGTTTGGGGTTCAATAATCACATCCGGTTCTAATTCTACCGTGTCATCAATGGTAATACTATCGGGATTAATTAACGTTACTCCTGCACTCATCCATGCTTCCTTCACCCGATCCTGTAAAATTTCGTAAGCTTGGGCTAACTGGTTGCGGTTGTTGATCCCTAAAATTTCCTGGTAGTCCTCCACATCAACCGCCATTACGGGTTCTAGTTCATGAATCGCATCAGTTAAATAATATTCTTGCTGGTCATTATTCGTTTGTAGATTTGGCAGTATTTTTGCCAATTTCTGCCAATTGAAACAATAGACTCCCCCATTAATCCGACGGTTCTGCTTTTGTGCTGTGGTGCAGTCTCGATCTTCCACAATCTGGGTGACCAGATTTTGACCATCACAAAAAACTCGCCCATATCCTTGAGGATTAGGGAGTTGCGCGGTTAAGAGTGTGGCGGCATTTTGATGGGTTTTATGGGTTTCTAATAATTGTTGCAGCGTTTGGGGGCGCAATAGGGGAACATCGCCATTCAAGACTAACAAATCCTCAGTAAATCCCTCTAAGTAGGGTAGGAGTTGTTGTACCGCATGACCGGTTCCCAATTGTTCAGTCTGCTCAACAAATTCGATGTCCTGGAACTGGGCGAGAGAATTTTTCACAAGTTCTGCTTGATAGCCGACAATCACAAGACACCGCAACGGATTGACACCAAGACAACTCTTGAGAACTCGTTCCACCATTGACAAGGAACCCAAATTGTGACATACCTTGGGCAACTTGGATTTCATTCGTGTCCCGCGCCCTGCTGCTAAAATCGCGACTGCAACCATGATTGAGATAGGGGTGATCTGCTACCGAATTATAGATTTTTGCTAACTGATAATACCATAGTATGTTGTACCTAGTCGGACAAAATTAAAGTTAACGGTTGCAATCGGGGAACAGAGAACAGGAAACAGGGAACAGGCGGAACTCGTGCGCGTTGACAATCTTTAACTCATTGAACAACATTTATGTTGCCATACTCACCTGCTCATTGGCTCTCCCGTACCTAGGGTGATAAGCAAACCTGATTATTCTTGGAAACTTTGTGGGGCAAGACTTTCAAAACAATGTTTTTAGGGAAGCTATCACTAATATAGGCTTTTCCACCACAAGTACGGGAGAGCCAGTTCTAAAGTATTATTAACCTCAAAAATACTGATTAATACTCAATTATTTTACTATTACTTGTGTTATAAAGTTAATAATTTCAATTTCAGGAATGCAACAGGTTTACCGGGTAGAGATTTAATAATTGGATAGGGAACAATCGCCATGAAAACCGTGTATCGACTGCTTATCCCCTTCTGCTTAGTAGCAGCGTTCACACCGACGCCGCTATTCTCCCAACCGATTACACCAGCGACTGATGGAACAGGAACCCAGGTTACACCAGATGGTAACCGCTTTGATATTCAGGGAGGTAGCGTTTCCGCAGATGGGGCAAATCTGTTTCATAGTTTCCAGCAGTTTGGACTCGATTCCGGTCAGATTGCCAATTTTCTGGCGAATCCCCAGACTCGCAATATCTTAGGGCGGGTGATGGGGGGTGATCCGTCGATTATTAATGGTTTAATCCAAGTTACTGGGAGCAATGCTAACATATTTTTACTGAACCCAGCGGGAATTGTTTTTGGTGCAGACGCCCGGTTAAATGTTCCGGCTGATTTCACAGCAACCACGGCTACGAGTATTGGGTTTGGCAATAATAATTGGTTCAATGCTTTGGGTAACAATGAATACCAAAGTTTAGTGGGTGTTCCCAATCAATTTGTCTTTGATGTTTCCCCGGTGGGGAGTATTGTGAATGCTGGTAATTTAGCGGTAGCCGAGGGGCAGAATTTAACCCTTTTGGGGGGTACTGTGATTAACACAGGTAAACTCACCGCACCTGGGGGAACGATTACCGTTGCGGCTGTACCGGGTCAAAATTTAGTCCGCATTAGTCAACCGGGGAGCCTATTAAGTTTGGAGATTTCCTCACGTCCAAGTAATACCGATGAAGCGCTACAGCTAAATCCCCTAGATTTGCCCATATTGCTAACGGGTACAGCGGAGACTGTAGAAACGGGATTGACTGTTTCTCAAACTAACGAAGTGCAGTTAACTGAATCTGAGATAACTCTACCCACTGAAGCCGGAACAGCGATTATTTCCGGTAAGTTAGATGTATCTACGCCAGACTTTTCAGCTTCACCACAGATTGGGGGTGAGGTTAATATTTTGGGCGATAAAGTGGGACTTGTTGATGCGACGATTCATGCCTCTGGTGCAAATGGTGGGGGTACAGTACGGATTGGCGGAGAGTATCAGGGAAGCGGTACTATTCCCAATGCTTTACATACGTTTGTGAGTCGCAATTCAGTGATTAATGCGGATGCACTTATTGATGGTAATGGTGGACAAGTGATTCTCTGGTCAGATGAAATTACCCAATTTTTGGGTAACATTAGCGCCCGTGGTGGATTTAATAGCGGTGATGGGGGGTTTGTAGAAGTTTCAGGAAAACAGGTTTTGAATTTTCAAGGCGTGGCTGATTTGTTAGCGCCTGCTGGTAATGTAGGAACGCTATTATTAGACCCAACAAATATTACGATTAGTACCGCAACGAATAGCGGGAGTATGATGTTTTCTGGGGGTATATTTTCCGACACTACGACGACTCCATCTACACTGAATACGACGACTCTGGAAAATCAATTGGCTTTAAGTAATGTCACCGTTTCCACAGCTTCCGGTTTGTCAGGTGCGGGATCGATTACTGTAGATGATCCGATTACTTGGAGTAGTGACTTGTCCCTGACACTTTTTGCCGATAACGATATTAATCTGAATGCGAATATCAGGTATTCAGGGACGGCTGATACTGCCCTAAATTTACAAGCGAATAATAGTATTAATTTTGATTTTGGTGCAGATATAACAGCTAATAATATAGGGAAGTTAGATGTTATTCTCAATGCTGACCGAGATGGGAGTGGTGCAGGGTCTATTTTCCTCAACTTTGGTTCAGTTATCAATTCTAATGGCGGCGATATTATTCTGGGGGGTGGTAGTAATCCGTTGACCAATCCTGCTGTGGGTACAGGTAAAACTACATCAGTTGAAGCTTCTGGTGTCTATCTTCAGGGTGCTCAACTCAATTCGGGTATAGGTGATATTTCGATTACAGGTAAAGGCTTCGATGGTACAGATTCTGCCCTTGGTATTTTAGTCACAACCGGGGCAATAATTCAAAGCACCACGGGCAATATCACGCTGAGGGGAACAGGCGGGATGGGGGGAAATGACAATCGGGGAATTTTTCTTTTAGAAGCAGATACTAACATCAGTTCAATTGATGGCAATATTAGTTTAACAGGAATAGGACAAGGGTCAGGAAATGAAAATAGTGGCATTCGAGTTGATAACTTTTCCGGTGGTATGGGTCTCACTGTCGAAACCAAAGGGAGTGGTATGATAACCTTTAATGGTACAGGAAGTAGCACAGGAACTCAAGCCAATGATGGTATTGTTATTGGTGTTGGTAATATTAGAATTCATTCAGTCGATGGCGATATCAATTTGACGGGAATCGGACAAGGTTCAACTTTTGCTAGCGATGGGGTAGAAGTTGCTTTGGATTCCATTGTGGAAGCCACTGGAACTGGAACTATAATATTAAATGGTACTGGCGGGATGGGTACAAGTGATAATCAAGGAGTACGGATATGGAAATCGTCTCAGGTGCGAACCAATAGCGGAACAGTAGATGTAATTGGTATTAGTGGTACTGGAAGTGATTCCTATGGAATTCAGTTAGCTGAAAATGGAGTCTTGGGACAAGGAACACAAACGGGAAACCTGACGCTAACGACAGATAAGCTAGATATTGATAATACGTTTAACGTGGTGGGTAAAGGACAATTACAGGTACAACCGTTAACCCCCAGTTTAGGAATCACGATTGGCGATACTGCTGTTGGCACATTAAATTTGGATACTGATGCACTGGCTAGTTTGCGAAATGGCTTTTCACAAATTATTATTGGTGGCGCGAATAGTAGTGGCACAATTAGCTTAGCTAATAATATTACCTTTAATGATCCAGTAATTTTGCGATCGCGGATGGCTTCAGGTTCTATAAATACTGCCGATTATACCTTAACCGGAATCGATAACGCCACGATTCAGCTACAAGCAAACCAAGATATTATTACTGGCGATATTATTAATCCAGGTGGGAAAATTACCCTAACCAGTAATAACGGGACTATCGACACTCATCAGGGAATCCTCGACACTAGCGCCACAACTGGGGATGGTGGAGAGATTAATCTTACGGCTACCACTATCAATCCGGGTTCTATTAATACCTCAGCGGGTTCTGGAAACGGTGGTAATATCAGCTTTAATGGTAATGTTACTCTGCTCCAACCGGATACAATATTTACGACCACAGGTATGACGGTTGGCGGTAATATTATCTTTAACAATACGCTTAATGGTGTCACGGCTGATACCCCAAACCTGACCCTAAATTCGGGTACGGGTACTATTACATTTGATCATAGCGTGGGTAATCGGATTAATTTGGCAGACTTAAGCGTCAATAGTACGGGTATCACTCAATTTAAGGGTTCTGTAACGGTTCAGAGTTTGACTACCGATGCAGGGGGTATCACTCAAATCTGGGGAAATGTGATAACAACTGGAGAATCGGGTCAAAGCTATGGTGATGACGTTACTATTATTGGCGATATTCAATTAACGGGTGACGAAATTAATTTTTTCGGGAATGTAGCGGGGAATGGGAATTTGACCTTACAACCGTTTAATCCCAGTCACGCGATCGCGATTAATGGTTCAACAGATACTAACACAGAAAAGCTAGACCTGTCAGCCCGTGATATCAACGCCTTGCAAAATGGTTTCGAGTCTATCACTATAGGACGTAATGACAGCAGTGGTGCAATTACCCTAGCTGATGATATTACCTTTAATGACTCGGTGACGTTGCGATCGCCAATGGGTGATGGTTCGATCAATACCACTGGGTTTACTTTAACCGGAAACGGAACTATTACGCTACTGGCGAACCAAGATATTATCACAGGTAATATTAATAATCCAGGTGCAGCGGTGACGCTGACGAGTCTTTCGGGAAATATTAATACGAATGCGGGGACAATTTACACACGATCAAGTATAGGCAAAGGAGGCGCGATCGCACTGAATGCCCGTAACAATATCACAACTGGGGATTTAGACTCAGGTTCTGCGTCTGGAACTTCAGGACTAATTACGCTTAATGCAGGTAACCAGATTACGTTCAATCGTCCCCTGATTTTACCTGGAGATTTCTCTGTGAGTATCCCCAACTCCGGTATGATTATTTTTAATAGCACGGTTGACGGAACCTACGATCTCACCCTTAATCCCGGTGGTGGTATTGTTCAGTTTAATGATCAGGTTGGTAGTTTGAATCCGTTGCAAAGTTTAGAAGTTCAAGGTGATATTACCACCAATAATATTGAAGGGATAAATATCACAGCCCAAAATACCATCACAACGGGTAATATTATTGCCGCCGGCGGGATTAATTTGTTCAGCCACAACGGACAAATTACCACAGGTATTCTTGACACCTCTGCTGCTGGTAATGGGGGTAATATTCAGCTAAATGCTGATGACACTATTAGGGTTAGCCACATTAATACTCAGGGTTTCGACGGTATAGGCGGAAACGTTGAAATTACAACCAACCATTTCTTCCGGGCGACTGAATCTTTCATCGACCAGAATGGTATCAATGCCAGTATTTCTGCGGCTGGAGGAACAGACGGTGGCAGCATTATTATCCATCATGGGGGAATCATTCCATTTATTGTTGGTAATTCCCAAACCAACGGTATCCGAGGCGCAATGACTCGAGGTGATACTACACCAGACCAAACAATTGTACCCAATCAAGTCTATTTCTTCAGCCATACCCAGGATGAAGAACGGATACAAATTTTATCATCCCCTGTCCCTTTCATTCCCGATGAATCACTCATTCGAGAAGCCAAACCCAAACTAGAGACAGACGTAGATATTAGTGAGTCTTTAAACAATATAATTGGGCAGGGTTTAGAAGCCGAAATCGAAATTGAGGAAGATCCAGAAACTGGAGAAAAAAGGATTGTGCAGCGCTTTTACACTCCAGGAACTCTCGCGATCAATCTTGAGACTTCATTATCAGTGGGTCAGACTGACCAACTGTTTGAGGAGCAATTTGAGAAGTATTTCCAGCAAAATCTAAGCCATGAAATCATCACCGCCGAAGGCTTGCGAGACACCCTAATCACTCTAAAGGAGCAAACGGGAAAGAGTTCTGGCGTTGTCTATGTACGTTCACTGACCAACCATCTAGAACTGCTGTTAGTTCTTCCTCAAGGTTATCCTATTCGCAAAAGAATCCCAACCGCCAATGCCAAAGAATTACAGCAAACCTTGATAGAATTCCGCCAAACCGTCACCGATGCCTATCGCCCCAAAGCCTACCTCGCCCCCGCCCAACAACTTTATAATTGGATGATTGCCCCTCTAGAATCTGAGCTAGAAGAACAGGGAATTGATACGCTGATCTTTTCTATGGACGCAGGTTTACGGACAATTCCCATGGCAGCACTTCACGATGGCAATCAATTTCTTGTAGAAAAATATTCAATTGGTTCTATACCCAGCATTAGTCTCACCAATCGCCGCTATAACACAATCAAAAATGCCCAAGTTTTAGCCATGGGAGCGTCTAAATTTGAAGATTTACCCCCGCTTCCCGCTGTACCGAAGGAATTGCAGATTATTACTAAGGAATTATGGTCTGGTAAATCGTTTTTAAATGAAGAATTTACCCTAAATAACCTGAAACAACAACGTCAGCAGTTTGAGATTATCCACCTCGCCACTCACGCCGACTTCCGACCAAATGACCCCAGTCATTCCTATATTCAACTCTGGGATGAAAAACTCCGGTTAAATCAGCTAAGGCAAATCGGTTGGAATCAGTCGCCTCAAGTGGAGTTATTAGTCTTAAGTGCTTGTCGTACCGCTATTGGCGATATGAATGCGGAGTTAGGGTTTGCGGGATTAGCGGTGAATGCAGGAGTGAAATCTGCCTTAGCCAGTCTCTGGTATGTCAATGATGGCAGTACATTGGTGCTGATGAGTGAGTTTTATCGGCAATTGAGTCAACCGGAAGTGACGATTAAAGCAGAGGCGTTGCAACGCGCCCAAGTTGCTATGCTACGGGGACAGGTGCGTCTGGAGAATGGTCAATTACACGGTATTGATATGGGGGGAATTCCTTTACCCCCGGAACTAAAAGGCAGAGGTAATCAAGATTTTTCTCATCCTTACTACTGGGCGGCGTTTACGATGATTGGTAGTCCTTGGTAAAGAGATGGGGGAGTTTTGACCCTTCATAACCTTCGAGGGGGGATGGAGAGAGGTTTTCCAGATCCCGTGAAAAGTAACCTGTAGGGGCTCTTTTCACGACTATCTTTTCGATTGCACAAAAGATGTGACTAAACCCGCCCCTATTGAGGTTTCTAGACTTCCCGTAAAAAGTCAGGATGTGACAAATATTCGCCAACTTTTCGGATATCAGTCATAAAGATGAGTAAGACCTATATTCAAGCTGTTTCAGTGGAGGGAGGATAAATCATCCAAACACAGAACAGATATAAGTTTCCCTCCTACATTATTTATTAACCTGCCTGGAGAGGATATCCCCATGAGTCAGCCTTGTGAACAAACACCGAATTCTAGTGCAGAAGCTAAAGATCAACTCCAATCCTTAGCCTCTGCACTAAATGATACCTCTGTTCCTGTCAATCAAGCCGCTTCTATAGAAGTTACCGAAGCCATTGAAGAACGGGGAAATTCTCGCCAGAAGTGGAGAGGGTTAAAAATCGCTCTGCTCCAATATGATGAGCAAAAGCAGGGGCAGCCAACTGTAATGGGACATTTTCTGATTATTTTAACCTTGTTGGCTATTCTAGTTGGAGCTTATTTCTCTAAAGAAAGAGTGGCTGAACACCGAGCTAATCAGTGGCTATCAGATTGGCAAAACTACTCAAATAAACCGCTAAAATATCCGGCAAATTCCTTTCAGCCATCAACCAATGGAGCAAGCTTTTCTAAGGCTGAACTTCAGAGAATAGATCAACAGCTTCAAGAAGTACACGCCCGGATTGAAATCCATGAACAAATCATGAAATCCTTTTATCGACGCTACTACACCACGACTTCTCTAGCTGCTGGTGCGGGGATAGGAGCGGGGATTTGTTTGTTTATAATTACTCGTGAGGGATGGAAACAAGCGAATAAAGGATTGATTACTATTTTTCTCGTGGCTTCAACCAGTGCATTATTTTTTCGAGAAATTCCTCGAATTTTTAAATATGAAGAAAACTTTATGAAAAATTTCCAGCAATACCGAGAATATGTAGCGTTGAGAAATAAAATTTACAGTTTTTTGGCAACAGAAACCGTGATCACTGAAGTACCAAAAGTCACTCAAGAGTTTGAGCGCCCTGATGCTGAGCAGTTTATTCTTTCGGTTGACCAACGATTAGCTCAACTCCATGAAATCCACATTGGCTTTAATTGGGCAAGACTTGATGCTCTGGGTAACTCGCCACTGTTAGATATTCCACAAGAGTCATCGAATGAAGAATAAGCCCATTCTTAGTAGGTTGGAGAATTTCTTAGTTGCAGCAGATGCTTGTGTAGATGTGCTGATTACCAAGGGTGCGATCGCGTTTTAAACCCTTTATACACATAACTAACCTAAAGTCAATCTTGGCGGCGATTAATTCCAGTACCTGGGATTCCGGAAAAATTGTTCATCTATAGAAATATGGAAAATGAGGGTGACTTGAACACAGGTAAGCAATCAAGAGTCCCCGAAGCAGCAGGAAGTAAACACCGAAATGCAACAAAGATAAGTGTTTTGGATAGGTTGTATGGAGCAGCAGTCTACAGTGAGTAACACAAAACCATCGGATGGAGTCGTATTAGAACCCCAAACCGAATCGACGCTATTTGATTTCCGTTGGTTTTTCCAGCTACCCCCTCTGTTAAAGGGTATGGGAGTGAGTCTAGCCGCCTGTAATACTGTGGTGATCTCATTTGGGCTTTATTCTCTGTTGAATGCTGTTCCATCCAACCCTGACCTTGACCGATTAGAACGAGCGAGGGCAGAATATGATGCGGGAAATTTTCAACAGGCGATCGCACTGGTTAAATCGATTCCCCAAGAGAGTGCTTTGTATCAGGATTCTATCACCAGCCTCAAACGGTGGCGGCGGGAATGGCACACAGCAGCAGCTCAATACCAAGCCGCTGAACAAGCTCTCAAGGAGAAGCGATGGCGAGATGTTTTGGAAGCTGCTCGCCAAATGGATGGGGTGCGCTTCTGGCGGCGTAAAGTTGAGTCACTGGTTGAACAAGCCAAACCTGAGTTAGAAGCTGAAGCGAAACAATTACTGGATCAAGCTTACGCCAAAGCCCAAGAAAAAGATTTTATTGGCGCTTTGAACTTGCTCAACCAAATTCCCCCAGAGACAACAACGGCGGCTACAATTCAACCGAAGTTAGCCGAATATGAAGAAAAACAACGAATTAAAGCGGAATATCTTTTACAACAAGCCTATAACCAAGCCGCAAAACGAGATTTTAAAAGCGCGTTGAACTATCTGTCGCAGATTCCGCCAGGTACATCTGTCTACGAGACGGCTCAAATTAAGAGGGCTGAATATTCGCAAAAGCAGCATTTTAAGGAAGAAGTTGAGAGAACCGTTCAACTGGCGAGGAGGGAGTCAGAGGAGCCAGAGGAGCCAGAGAAATCATCTGATCCTTTTTCTACGGAACCGTTCATCTCTACCGAAACGAATGAAAAAACATCAGAACTTAATCCCGGAAACCAACTACAAGAGGTTACGCCTTAAGTAGGTGGAAAAATTAAATCTCTCCCTCTACTTCCCCTGTTCCCTCCCTTCACCACAATACTGATTCAGCAAGCCCTACTTATAACGACTGTTTAACCCGAGTGAAACGTTTCTCCATCTCCTCTAGTTCTATTGCTCCGGTGAATACCTCCCCATTCATCACAAAAAAGGGAGTCCCAGTAATTCCCAAACTCTCAGCTAACTGAATATCCTGACTAATCGCCGTTTCTGCTGCTTGGCTATTGCGATCGCGATTAAATTGATCTACATTTAATTTCAAACCATTGGCTGTTTCAATATAAAATGATTCCCCTAGTTTTTCCTGCTGAGTAAACAGCACATCGTGATACTCCCAAAACTTCCCCTGTTGAAACGCCGCCCATGCTGCTTTCGCTGCTGAGATAGCTTGGGGATGAATTGAGGCTAAAGGGTAATGCTTATAGGTCAACGTTACCTGATCCTGATGCTTTGCCATAAACCGTTGCACCGTTTTATGCGCCCTAGCACAATAGGGACATTGAAAATCGGAAAACTCCACCATGACAATCTTGGACTGAGACGCCCCCGTGGTGGGTGACTCCCCAATAACGGCTTGAGGATTCGTTTTAAGTTCCTCAACAAACGCTTGCTGGGCTTGTTGGAGTTGCTGTTGGACAAGCTGCTGATACGCCTGAACGGATTCCAGAATTACTTCTGGGTGTTCGCGAATCACTTGCAACACTTGTTCTTCAAATTGGGGACTAACTTGGCTAGCGGCTTGAACCGGGGAAGACCAGCCGAGTAAGGTAATAAAAAGGAGCAATAGTCCCACAATTGTCTGAGTCAACCGGGAAAGATGAGAGAGCGCGATCGCACAAAGCCGAAATGGGTACATGGTGCAATGTTCATGGTTCATGGTTCATTGTTGATTGTATAGGGTGTACAAGAGGTAAGATTTAGTTTATAGGGAATACTGCGATCGCACCGTTCCGTTCGTAGTCGGCGCTTTAGCGCTACAAGAAGATATAACAACCGCCAAGGTTAAACAATCTCAGATGGTTCTGCAAACTCCAACCTCCACCAAACGCCAAGAACCCCTAGTTACCTGGGAAAAGCTTCCCGACGATTTTATCCTGCCTGATGATCCCGTGGAAAACATTCAACAACCCCCCCTCGCCGCCGCAGTGACAGACGCCTTAGGTGCAGCCAATCGCCTGAATTCGCAAATGTTAATCGCTTCTAATTTTGGGCTTGTGGCGACGGTAAATCGGAGAATCGTGGTCAAAGCACCAGACTGGCTGTATGTACCCCAGGTATTACCGGTTGCAGAAGGCGTAATTCGTCGCAGCTATACCCCCAATCGGGAAGGAAGTCCAGTTGGGATAGTCATGGAGTTTTTGTCAGAAACGGAAACAGGAGAATACTCAGTACGACCAACGTTTCCCTATGGTAAGTTGTACTTCTATGAGCAAATTCTTCAAGTTCCCACCTATGTCATCTTTAATCCCCTAGAACTAATCCTAGAAGTCCGTCGGTTACAAGATAATCGATACCTATTGCAACAACCCACAGCGGAAGGACGCTATTGGATTCCTGAATTGGGACTATTTTTAGGTATCTGGTATGGCACTCGATTAGGCTCAACAAGCCATTGGTTACGCTGGTGGGACGAGTCGGGAAACCTGTTGCTGTGGAGTGCGGAACAAGCCGAACAAGAACGCCAACGCGCTGAACAAGAACGCCAACGCGCTGAACAAGAACGCCAACGCGCCGAACAAGAACGCCAACGCGCTGACGCGATGACCAACAACCTAGAGGAAGAACGGCAACGCAATCAGGCGTTAATGGCAAAATTGCAAGAGTTGGGAATTGATCCCAACACTTTGTCCTAACGTATCGAGCTTTAATTCTGAGTCAGAAACGATAGTCGTGAAAAGAGCCCCTACACATTGGTAGGGGCTCTTTTAGTTGCATCTGGGTGAGGTAAAAAACGATAGTCGTAAAACCCGCCCCTACGGACGCAATTCAAGAAGCGTCTCTAAAACTTTAACCTGTTCATTCATTAATATCGCTGATCCGCCGCAGATTCAAAATATCGCTCATCTTTTTAATTTGAGCGAAACTCTGCTGCAATTGTCCGTAATCCCGAATATCGATACACAAATCAATCAGCGCGGGTTTACCGTCTTGAGTTTTCACCTGAGCTTTCCGCACATTGATATGATGGTCACTTAAGCGGGAGAGAATATCCTTCAAAACTCCGACTCGATCCAACACTTCAATTTGAATATTAATCGGATAGGTTTGGGGACGCCCACTCTCCTGATCCCTCGGATTCCAACTCACTGGAACTAATCGATCTCCCTCAATATTTTCTACATTGGGACACCCTTGACGATGAATCGAAATTCCCCGCAATCGGGTGACTGTACCAATAATGGGTTCGCCGGGAACCGGGTTACAACACCCAGCAATCCGATGCATTAATCCCTCGACGCCCGCAATGGGTTCGCCTTTAACCGTCCACTGATCACTCGCCGCTTTCGCTGTCGGTAGCGGTGGAACTAAATTTTCTATTTCTGCGGGTTCAATTTCCAGAGGTTGTGAAGCTTTCACCGCATCGCGCAACCGATTGACCACTAAATTCAGGGTGACTTCTCCATACCCCAACGCCGCCATTAAATCTTCAGAATTCTGATAGTTACAGCGTTCGGCGACGGACTGCATGGGTTCAGATTTGAGCAAGGATTCAAATCCATTTTTACCCAGTTCCTTCTCCAGCAATTCTCGACCTCGCGCCACATTTTCATCCCGGTGCGATCGCTTGTACCATTGGCGAATCCGGTTTCTAGCACTGGGGGTGACGACAAAGTTTAACCAGTCTAAACTGGGGTGACTATTTTTCTGGGTAATAATTTCTACAATATCCCCATTTTTCAACGGCGTATCCAGGACTCGCCACTGACCATTAATTCTCACCCCAGCACAGTGATTGCCAATCTCGGTGTGAATCCGATAGGCAAAGTCTATGGGGGTTGCGCCCCGACTCAGGGATACCACATCTCCATCGGGGGTAAAGACGTAGACATCATCGTCAAATAAATTATCCTTGACACTTTCAATATATTCATGGGCGTCTTTCAGGTCATTCTGCCATTCCAGCAACTGCCGCAACCAGGTAAACTTATCATCGTCGTCACCAATCTGGGTCGGATCAGAACTCCCGGTTTCTTTATACTTCCAATGTGCAGCGATCCCATATTCGGCAATTCGATGCATTTCCAGGGTGCGAATTTGCACTTCGATGGGACGCCCATGGAAGCCAATCACCCCTGTATGTAGGGACTGATAACGATTGGGTTTCGGTAAGCCAATATAATCTTTAAACCGACCTGGAATCGGTCGAAAGGCATCATGGACGACAGCTAATGTGCGATAGCACTCTTCGTTGCTCTCCACGATGATCCGCATCGCGGCTAAATCATAAATTTCGTGAAACTCCTTGTTGCGGCGCTGCATCTTCTGATAAATTCCATAAAGATGCTTAGGACGACTACTCAAGTCCATACATTGAATGCCCATCTCCGTAAGGCGCTCTCGCAAAATCTGCGAAACTTGGGCTAATCGTTCCTCCCGGTCTTGACGCCGTTCAGCGACCAGTTCCTGTACTTTGCGATAAGCATGAGGTTCAAGATACTTGAAGGATAAATCTTCTAACTCCCATTTAAACCGCCCAATCCCCAAGCGATTGGCTAAGGGGGCAAAAATTTCGCGGGTTTCCTGGGCGATCGCACGCTGTTTTTCTGGCTTAAGATGTTCTAGTGTCCGCATATTATGCAAGCGGTCTGCCAACTTCACCACTATCACCCGGATATCCTTCGCCATGGCGAGGAACATACGGCGGAAGTTCTCGGCTTGGCGTTCGGTTTTACTGGAGAAGTTAAATTTAGAGAGTTTGGTGACTCCTTCGACTAAATGGCGTACCTCTGCACCAAATATTGACTCAATCTCCTCCAGCGTGACATCCGTGTCTTCGACTACATCATGGAGTAAGCCCGCCGCTATCATGGTACTGTTGCCGCCTAAGTCTCTTAATAAGCCAGCAACCGCCACAGGATGAGCGATATAGGGTTCTCCAGAGGCTCGATACTGTTGTGAATGAAGTTGGTAAGCAAATTCAAACGCCCGCACCACTAACGCCGCCTCATCCGGCGCTGATGGGTCAGAGGTGGCAGAGGCTGTTGATAAACAGTCCTGCAACCAGTCGGGAACGTCTAGGTTATAGGTGGTGGTTAGGACAGTTGCACTCATAATTTTTTCCCTGATAGATTTATCAATAATAAGGATGGTTGAACGGTAATGGCAGTAAGATCTCTATTTAGTGGTATATTTATTGGCTTTTGTGAATTCCAGAAACGGGTCAAAATTCCCTAGACTATCCGTATAGTAATTAGACCTAGATGAGAAATAGTAACATGAACTACCAAATATCTATCCTTCGGATTCGGTACAGAAGCAACACGTCGCTTCTGTCACGGACTTTATTTCCAGGGAAATCTTGAATAACCAAAGGACTTGGTTGAAGCCAACACCCTAGGTTTTTTGCAGATGGTTGTCAATAGCGGGTCGCTAAGACAGTAAACAGCAAACAGCAACTGTTTTAGGGGAAATCCGTTTTGGCAGTACCACACCACCATTACGGCTCCTCCTCTGGTTGCTCTGCGATGAGAATACTAGCTGAATTTCAGACTCAAACCTGATCCTCAGCTTGGTGGCAAATTCTTGCATTTATAAACAAAAATACAAGATTCTTTACGTTTATTCTAGACCAACCTGTCTCATAATGTTAGTCCCCTCTCAACGGCAATCCTATCAGGACTTTCAACAAGTCCTAGAGACCCTGCACAAGAGCACCCAGAGTCAAGAGTTAGACAAAACCGAGATCCAGGAGCGTTTCCAGGCGGTGAAACAGCTCTTTCAAGGGCGAATTATCACGCTCAGTCCCGATGAGGTCAATGAGGAACAAGTCTCAGCATGGCAGTCTAGGCAAACCGAAATCCATAGACATATCCGACTGCTAGAAACCGATATACTAATGTTGCGGACAGCGCGACATTCTGCAACTGTTCAGTCTAGGGTGGCTATCATCCGCGATCGCCTGAACACCCTGATCCAATACTGTGGTGTCATGCTTCAACTGTAGCGCTCTCGTCCAGTCCTGTCGAGGGGGGCGTTTTGAGTTTTGAATGTGTAGGGGCGGGTTTTACCATTATCGTTTCTTGCCACCCAGATGTAATTAAACCCGCCCCAACCCTGTAGAGACATAGAATGCTACGTCTGAGTTTTGAGTTTTAATAAGGACAGGTGTTTTGAGGAAGAAAATCGGTGCAATGTCCCAAATGTAGAAAAGTCCCACTCTTAGACGGCTATTTAGAGCATCAGTTTGCCGTGAAGTATTGCCAAGAGTGTAAAGGCACTTGGATTCCTGCCAAAGAGTATGAAGCATGGCAAGCCCATCAACCGTCTGCTCAGAGAATGCCTGATCTTACCCCAAATTCATTAAATGTGAATTTTGTCAAGTCACCTTTCGATACCAAAGCCGCATTATGTCCAGAGTGCCAGCGCTATCTCTCTCGCGCTAAAGTTAATCTCAAGACGCCCTTTTATGTGGAACGGTGTTCTCACTGTCGCGGGATTTGGTGCGATTACGGGGAGTGGGACATTCTAGAAAGTTTGGGACTCCATACCGTAATTGAGCAACTTTTTACCAACGAATGGCAGAGTAAAGCACGAGAACAGCACCTTTGGCAAAAAGAACGCCAAGCCACGGTTGACAAATTAGGGAGTGATTTAGCGGCGCAGGTGATTGAGTTGGGGGAAAAATTAGCGGAACATCCCAATGGGGATTTTGGTGTCGCTTACCTGATGCGGCGCGTCGGCGGAAATTGGCAACGACACAATCCGAAATAGGCTATTTGATCGACGCTATCATACGCCCTGGCGGTGCAGAAGGTGAAAGCTAGGTTTTGAGTGCCTAAACCCGCCCCTACAATTGACTTATGAGTTTATTTTGTATTGATAATTTACACATTGCCTATCCGAGTAATCCTGATTATTGGGCGGTGAATGATGTCTCATTTACCCTGAATCCCGGAGAACGATTGGGATTGGTGGGAGAGTCGGGGTGTGGCAAATCCACTTTGGGACGCGCGGCGATGCGGTTATTGCCAAAAGCCACCAAGATTAAAGGGCAAATTAGATTTAAAGGACACTCTGTTTTTGAATTGAACCCAACTCAACTGCGCCAGTTTCGCGGGGAAGTGGTGGCGCTGGTATTTCAAGATCCGATGACACGTCTTGATCCCTTGATGACGATTGGGGATCATTGTCTGGAAACCTTACAAGCCCATCAACCTCACTTATCGCGTTCTGAAAGTAAGCAAAAGGCAATTGAAACCCTAGAAGCGGTGAAGATACCCGCTAACCGTTGGTCACAGTATCCCCATGAATTTAGTGGTGGAATGCGGCAACGAGTCGCGATCGCACTCGCCCTTTTACTCAATCCTAAAATGATTGTCGCGGATGAGCCAACCACAAGTTTAGATGTCACTGTATCCGCCCAGATCTTACAGGAACTGACGCGACTTTGCCAAGAACGGGATATGGCGCTGTTGTTAATTTCTCATGACTTGGCAATGGTGGGGGAATATTGCGATCGCGTGGCGGTGATGTATGAGGGCAAACTGGTAGAAATGGGGGCAGTTGGGGATATTTTACACCACCCTGAGCATGAGTATACGCGATCGCTCCTGCAAGC
The DNA here is from genome assembly GCF_046565525.1 of Coleofasciculus sp. Lineage (NCBI taxonomy): Bacteria > Bacillati > Cyanobacteriota > Cyanophyceae > Coleofasciculales > Coleofasciculaceae > Coleofasciculus > Coleofasciculus sp. The sequence goes on from NZ_JBKHUP010000048.1 coordinate 38,350, forward strand.
GGCGCTGCTTATGCAAACGGTGAATGATCACGAACAATGTAGAGACGTTGCATGCAACGTCTCTACGCCGGGGGAGAACATTCTAGAGACACCCATTCTCCAAGTGCAAAATTTAAAGCAGTATTTTACCTTAGAACAAAATTTTATCGCCCAATTGTTTTCGGGCGAACCTCAAGTTATCAAAGCAGTGGATGAGGTTAGCTTTGACCTGTATCCGGGTCAAGTTTTGGGACTTGTGGGAGAATCTGGATGTGGCAAAAGTACACTATCGCGCACCATTTTGCAACTCATTCCGCCCACCTCTGGTACTGTTGAATTTCAAGGCATAAATTTAACCCAACTGAACCGGAAATCTCTACGGAAGATGCGGCGACATATTCAAATGATTTTTCAAGATCCCTTGGCTTGTCTGAATCCTTTAATGACAGTGGGTGATAGTATTGCTGATCCCTTGTTTATCCACAACTTGGCGACACCCATAGAAGCGAAACATCAGGTGATGGAAATGCTAGAACGGGTGGGCTTAACTCCCCCTGCAGACTATTACCACCGCTATCCCAGGGACTTATCCGGGGGACAGCAGCAACGAGTCGCGATCGCGCGGGCGTTGATTACTCGCCCCAGTTTGATTATCTGTGATGAACCCGTGAGTATGTTGGATGCAACTGTGCAGACGCAGGTACTAGAATTAATGCGATCGCTAAAAGAAGAATTTGAGTTAACCTATTTATTTATTACCCATGATCTTTGGGTAGCGCGGTTTTTCTGTGACGCGATCGCGGTGATGAATCGGGGTCAGATTGTGGAAATGGCAAAAACGGAAACTTTGTTTACCAATCCCCAGCATCCTTATACCCAAACCCTATTACAAGCCGCTCCATTATTGGCAGTGTAGGGGCGGGTTTTACTACTATCGTTTCGGTTACACCCAGATGTAAATAAACCCGCCCCGACGCAGGTTTCTAGATTTCCCGTGAAAATTGGGAATTCAAAGAGAAAGAAGAGTCACGGCGATACTACCCCTAAAACAAATATCAACATCTGTACCAGGGGCGCGATCGCGTTTGGCATATTCTCCTTTATAGTAATAGTGATCACCCTCTACAACATAGTTAACGGGTAAGGGCTGAGTACTCGGTTTACAGAATACGATATCGGGTTCTGGAGAACCGGGTTCTAGGTGAGGTAAATTGACATTCCAAAACGTACCTGGAGGAGTCGGATGTTGAAATAACTCACCTAACACCCTGGTTGTCCAACGACTAGCCACTTGCCAATCAATCACCAAGGGGCGTTTAATCCAGTGGGAAATTGCAATCCCCGGAATTCCCAGAATTGCAGCTTCCCGTACCGCCGCGACTGTACCGGAAATATGGACATCTACCCCCAGATTACCGCCTGCATTAATCCCAGAGAGTACCCATTGAGGATTTTGCACCAGTTGACTCAGGGCGAGACGGGTGCAATCGACGGGCGTACCTGCTACCGCGTAGGCAAATTCTGAGCGCTGTTGGACATGGATAGGCTTATGCGTCGTAACTTGATGACTACAACCGGATAAATGGGTTTGAGGCGCGACGATGACGCCCTTACCCTTGACGGCGTGCTGGAGTGCTTGAATCCCTGGAGCATCTATTCCATCATCATTGGTGAGAATTAAAGTCATCTTAGGGGCATAACGGATAACACCAATGTTCTAGCATAGCGGTAAATGGTTTCTAGGGCTAAAGCCCTTACTACAAGCCTACTAATGAATCTATTAAGTTATAGTTAATATTTTTGATATGTTAAAATTCAAGGGGCTACTTAATCGGATTATAGACTATTTATTTATATAAAATGATACCATCCTCAAAATCACTCAACTTCGATGTAGACACTAACTCAGAATCTATTGTGCCAGAAATACCTGGACTAAACTACATTCCCGATTATATTAATACAGAGGAACAAAATCAATTACTGGAGATTATAGATCAACAGGAATGGTCAACCCAATTAAAACGCCGAGTGCAACATTATGGGTATCGCTATGAATATCAAAAACGGACATTAACCTCTGCCAGCTACTTAGGAGAATTGCCAGATTGGGCAGATCAACTGGCACAACGACTGGTTCGCGATCGCGTAACCCCAATTCTTCCCGATCAACTGATTGTCAATGAGTATTTGCCCGGTCAAGGAATTACCAATCATGTTGACTGCATTCCCTGTTTTGGTAATACAATTATCTCCCTGAGTTTGGGGAGTCGTTGTGTGATGAATTTAACCCATGCGCCAACTCAAACCCAGATTCCTTTTCTTTTATTACCTGGAAGTTTAATTATTTTACAAGGGGTTGCCCGTTATCAGTGGCAACATGGCATTCCTCCTCGCAAAAAGGATAAGTATCAAGGTCAAGAGTTAGTCAGAAGTCGGAGAGTTTCGCTCACGTTTCGAGAGGTTTTATTCCCCTATAAGTAATTTAGACCCAATCCGTAAAGCTTAGAAAATCCAAAATCTAAATTTTAAATGAGATGCACCCGTTAAAAATCATCTAATACCAAATCCGCGTTAGCCACCCCCTTTATAATTTAGGGTCTGCTGAATAAGTATTGTGGTGGGGGTAGGGAGCAGGGGGAGCAGGGGGAGCAGGGGGAGCAATGGTACATTTTTCCTGATAGCGGTGCAAGGGTATGAAAGGGTTTAACCCTTTTTCCTTGAAGAGGAGCCAATATTAATACTACTCAAAGCATTGATAGCTAAGGGTTTTGGACTTGTGCAGCAAGCCCTAATTTAGTCCGCGAAGGCGGACGAAAGTTTGTGTAGCAGCGATTTCAATCGCCTCCTCTTGCATGGGGTTTCCCAGGCAGATTTGGTATAATTTAGCATTACCAACTTTGAGTTGAGCGCAATCGCCGCAGGTTTTGACCCTTTGTGGCTTTCAGTTCGAGTTGGAGAGTCGCCGTTTGCAATAATCCTAACTCCTCAGCAAGGCGTTCTAATAATTCGCGCCAACGTTTTGAGACAGCACCTTGACTTTTTAAGCCCAAATCAGCAAGCAGTTCGACTTGGGTTTTGCCTTGGACTTTACCCTGCCATAGTTTCTGATACCCTCGATTAGGATAACGTTGATCGAGTGATGAAATAGCGGCGATGGCTCGATTGATTAAATCAGTACGCTCCACAGTATATAACAAGTCAAACTCATCCTGTATGGTTTCCAATTTTGATGTTTTTAGTTTAATCGGCAAAATCAAAAGTTAATTTGTAATAATTGAGGATTAAAATGAAATCGATAACATTAAAATCTGGGTAAAATTCAGGAAAATTCAGTGAGGTATCGCAAAAGGTAGAAGGTTTATCGTCAACGAAACCGATGCTAGTCGTCCGGAAAAGTGTAACAAAAGCTACTAAACTCTCTTTTTTCGGACAACCTGTAGACGTGCCCTGACACAGTTTTAACGTCTAAGGTCGCGGTACCAGGGACTCTATCCCGATAGCTCTGATGAAAGCTGTATCACTATATAAGACTGAAACATGATCTCACAGGGTTCTCTATCCATAATCTCAGCCCTGACTATCGTGTTTAGCCATTAGTCATGGGTCGTTGACATAAGGGGTTTTACAGGAAAGAGTGTTATGAATTATCAAGACAGGTTAAGTCCGTGGAAAATTGTCCGCTTGCAATCTAATTTGCAACATGTCATCGTGGGTAACTTCCGTCGTCGTGGCGATGCTGAAGGTCATTTGCGTATTTTGAAGCGGATGATGCCTAATTTACAATTCGCTATTGTGTTTGATGTGGGTTATGGGGAGGGCTCTATTCCTTCCGTTTCTACGACTGACGCAGAAAATTAATCCTGTAGAGACGTTGCATGCAACGTCTCTACGTTAACGTTATCGGTAAAACCCGCCCCTACAATTGATTAGACGTTCCGCCGGAACGTCTCTACTGCTATGACTAGACTCTTAGGACAAGGGCGTGGGTTCAGGTTGAGCTGAATTTAAGTGCAAACGTCTTACTGCTTGCTGAACAAATCCTGCTAAAAACCCCATCCGTTGATTTTGTTGGAAAACAGTTTGCAGCTTTTCTTTCAGGCGTTCAAGATTTAAGGGTTGATCGGTTGCTGTCTGTTGAGTAATCTCCTGTTCTTGGAAATATTCGATTAAACTAAGACCCGCTAATCGGGTGAGATAAGCCGCGCTAACACCTTGTACAGCACCGCCAGCTATATAAGTCAAAGCGTTGCTTTTGAGAATACTACCAATAGTTTGGGTGGAGAGTTCCACAAGACCGAGTTTAACCATTAAGCTACTCAATGTTTTGGCAGCAGATTGGGCTTGGGATAGGGAAAATTTTTGCTGATAAATTCCGGCTAATTCAATCACTAATTGGCTACTAATTGCCGCCGTTGCGAGTAAATCTAAGGCGGGAACCGGGTTAGCAAACGCAGTGGCGGCGGTAATCCATTGATACTGTTCAATCAGCGGTAAAGCGCGATCGCGTCTGGCTTGATTTAGGGCGGTTTTGACTTCAGCTTTTAGGCTGAGCGCGGATCTGAGGGTTGTTCCCCATATCAACTGTTGGGCGTCTTGAGTTAAGATCAGGTTTAATCGTTGAGTCAGAGCCGTTACATCGGCGGGTTGTTCCTCTAGCCATTCTTTGACTGACCCATCCGATTGATGCTGGCGTACTTTTACAGGAGTGGGGGAAGCCGCGATCGCAACGATATCCTCTGGGGGTAAAAGTTGGACGAGTCGTTGTCGCAATTGTTGCAACACTATCACTCGTTCTGGGGGTAAATATTGGTCTTGTTTATTAAAGATTAGGAGAATTCGCTGATTGAGGCTTTTGAGATGGTGTAAAAGCTGAAACTCTGAATCTGTCAAGTCACTGGTGATCACAAAGAGGATTAAATCTAAGTTTGGGCTCAGATCCTGAGTGCGATCGCTTGCATATAAGGCGGTGGTTTCTTGTAGGCTTACTGTGGGGAATTGCTCCGATAACCCCTTGGATTCTAACACTTGCACCAAGCGAGATTTTCCCACGCCTTTACCGCCGATAATCAGCAGTTCCAGGTTTTGTCGCTCCAATTGGGCGGTTAATTGGCAAACCTGCTGTCGTAACGATGTGCTAATGTAGGGGTTCTCCACTTCTGTTTCGAGGCGAGCGATCGCGGATTCAGCCTCTTGGATCGCCCTCTCTACAGTCCCTCGATCTAGAGGTGAAGAAGGGGGTGAAAACTCCACCAGACGAGAGCTTCCCTTGTTAAACAACCATACCCCAGTACCGAGTGCGATCGCGCCCAAGAGTCCGACTTCTCCCCACTCCGCCACTGACTGATGCACAGTCGGGAGCATCCATAATCCAAAGGATAAAGCAATACCGCCCACTAAAATAGGTCGCCGCAACTGAACCGCCATATCTTTTTTTCTAACCTTACTTTCACTACAATAACGTTTTCAGAGGATTTGCAGAAGCCTTACCGGGTTCTCCCTGTCATAGATAGGTTGTCGGTAAAGTCTCTATTCAGTTTTATTTTCTCTGCACAACAAATATAAGAAACATTCATCCCTCTAAACCCTGGACTCTCTAGAAAAACTATTTTGACAGAATTTATTTATTTAGGAAGATTCCAGCTTGAAGGCTTGGCAGCTAAAATTAAGCTGGAACCTAGATCACGCCTTCCTGAGTCTGCCCATGTTAATTAACGAAATCGAAATGAGTTATGAGTGGGATTCCCTGCCTAAATCTCAACAACATTCACACCCAACTTTAACAATTTCCAGTCCCTTATCCTACCGTAAAACCGCTAAGGAAAAGGCAGACTTAAAGGTAGAAAAGGCAGATGCTTTAGCCAAAAAAGGAGATTATGAAGGTGCGCTTCTTTATTACGATGAAGCAATAACACTTAAGACCGATTGCACCTCAGCTTGGTATCATCAGGGGGTAGCGTTACACCATTTAGAACGTGAGGAAGAAGCTTTAGCGAGTTTCGATAAAGCGTTACAGTTTAATCCTGATAATCCAAAAATATGGAACTATCGGGGGATTACACTACAAACGTTAAAACACTACGACCAAGCGATCGCGTCCTACGATAAAGCGTTGACCTTAAACCCAAATGATGTCAAAGTGTGGTATAACCGGGCAATAGCGTTGCGGAAGTTCAAGCGGTATGAAAAAGCGATTGACTCCTACAATCACGCCTTAGCGATTAACCCCAACTATGGGAAAGCCTGGATTGATCGGGGGAACACATTACGGAAATTAAATCGCCAGCAGGAAGCAATTGCATCCTACGATAACGCCTTGGCAATTCAACCTGATGATGAGGAAACCTGCTGTAGTCGCGGTTTTCTGTTGTATCAATTACATCGTTATCAAGAGGCGCTAGTATCCTTCGATCAAGGGATCAAAGTAAATCCCAATTCGGCTCAAGCTTGGCATAATCGGGCGATGATCTTAAATCACCTAGAACGTTATCAGGAGGCGCTTGAGAGTTGCGATCGCGCTTTGGAGAGTAATCTAGATTATGAGTTAGCCTGGAACACCAAAGCGGTTGTACTTTTAAATCTAAAAGACTACGAATCGATGATTGAGTGTTATGATCACTCATTGCGGATTCACCCTAAGAATTACCAGACTTGGTATTTGCGCGGTAAGACTTTATTTAGGTTAAGGCGCTATGAAGAAGCGATTGACAGTTATGATCAAGCCTTGCAACTCAAACAAGATTATAACTACTGGACAGAACGTGGAAATGCGCTTCAAGAATTACAACGCTATCAGGAAGCCGTCACCGCTTACAATCAGGCGTTAAACTTGAAGCCGGATGATGATGAACTGTGGATGCTACAAAACCTAGCGACTAATCGTAGGCGTTGGCAAAAATGGCATCAAAATCTGGTAAAATTGTGGCAGAAAATTAAAGCCTTGCTTTAATCCCAAAAACCAACCCTAAACCCCTGAAACAAAGGCACATAATCCCCCATCCAGGTTAGTCACCGCCATTATTAACCAGTCCGCAAAAGTCCGCGCAGGCGGACTTTGTTTGTGTAGTTGCGATTTTAATCGCCTTATCAAAAGGGAGTTCTTAGAATGACTGTTCCCTGTTCCCTTTCCTCACCAAAATGTCCCGCCTTAGACCGATAGCCTGACAAATGACAAATTACCACGGACTACCAATCATCATAAATCCCGACCAATAATAAGGATGGGATAAATCAACTTGTCCCAACTCAGCCAATTGTGGCGGTAATAATACCCCACCCCCTGTTCCACTCCCGCGCAATTGTCCCCCTTCAATCACCACATTTCCCCGCAACATTGATAACTGGGCTTCTCGTAGCGCCTCTGCCTTAATTTGAGTCTGACTCAGTTGGTTATAAAACTCAGTCATTAAGGCTAATGTACCTTGGTCACTCACCTGCCATACACTACCTAAGGCACTCTTCACACCCGACGCCACAGCTAATCCGGCAAAGCCTAACTCCGCTTGGTTGTCTCCCACCGCCGTGCGACAAGCCGATAAGACTAATAACTCCACAGGCGGATTATCCCAATTCATCTGTTGCATTTGCGCTAAGGTTAGCTTTTCATTCCACAACTGCACATAGGAATTACTAGGTCCCCCAGATTTAAAATCGGCATGAGTTCCTAGGTGAATAATTTCGTAAGGATAACGCTGGCGTTCTTGAATTAAATTTTCTAATGTAAACTCCTGATTGAGAAAAACTTTACCACCCACTTCTTGGGCAATCGTTGATAACTCTACCGGAACCGCCGGTAACGGATTAAGTTCCGTAAATTCTGATGCCCCCATCGCCAAGATTTGCGGATTTGTCATCGGCTGATAATTACTATTCATCAGACTGAATGTGGGAATCATGCTGAGGCTGTAGTTTTCAATCAAAAACTGTTCACCATCATGCAAGACGGGCATCGGTATCGTCCGCAATCCCGCATCCATGGAAAAGAGTAACGTATCAATTTCAGCCGCTTCCAGTTCCGATGCAATCGGTGCAATTAACCACTGATAAAGTTGTTGCGCGGGTTGCAAATAACCATTCCCCCGGCGGCGAAATGCATCTGTCAGTTGTACTCGCAGTTCGTTCGTAGTTTGTAAAAGTTGATCCTGATTAACCGGGATAACTTTAGTGACAGGTTCGGCGGCGGCGGAAAAGAGGACTAATTTCACGCCATCCGGTTGGGTTACCGCATAAATTACGGCAGAACGATTCCCGGTTTGGCGTTCAATTTCTGCCAACTTCTGTTCAATACTGGCTAAGGAAATCGAATATTGAGAGAAATCCTGCCCAAAGTAATCCGCAAATTCCTTAAGTCGGGCTTGTTCTAAGGATTCAATATAGCGATTCGTCGCCTCCGATGCATCCTGTAGGGTCAAAAGTGGGGTTGAGGCGTTTATAATTGGCAGCGCCTGAGTCACATTTTCTGTGGTGTCGATAAAGGGCAGAGACTCGATAAGATTGTCTGAATCAATCCCCTCAGAAAGATTGTAAATCTCATCCGGGGAAAGAATTGGGTTTATCTGTGGGGGAACAGGTGTCTGTGGAGGAACAGGTGTCTGTGGAGAACCTGCACTGATAATCTGAATATTTCCTGTCGTTTGAGTTGAGGGGAATGATTCCACCGGAGAAATTGTCGCACTACCCGTGGTAAGGGCGGCGGCTATGCCATTCGTCGTCGCATCACCGATTTCAAAAGGTGTTTCATTCTCTCCGCCATGGCTAATCGTAATATTGCCCCCTTCACTCCCCCCAATTGTGGAGATACTCGCAGGTATCCCATTGGCGGCGGTAAAGATATCGGTGGCGCGGAAAAAGCTGTCGGTGTTAACATCGACTGTGCCGCCTGTTGTACCCCCTTCTGTATTAATCCAGCTAACTTGAATATCATTAGGGGCATTAAGGTTAACATTACCTCCTCCGGAACCGCCAGTGGTGTTAAGTTTCCCAGTGGTAATTTCCCGGTTGGCTTCGATGACAACATCCCCACCATTTATATCGCCAGATGTATTAATATCACCCGTAGTAATCGCCCCATTTTGCGCCGTTAGCGTAATTGTTCCACCCGTTGTGGATGAACCACTATCCAGAATTCCACTACGGGTATCAATGCTACCTTCGCTGGTTAACGTAATATTGCCAGTACCCTGGGATTCAACCGTACCACTTCCCAGCAGAGAAATACCAATATTATCTGATGCTGTTGTATCTTGACCCGTACTGCTAAGGAGAATATTACCCGTATTAGAACTTACCTTTGTCCCCAAATCCTGAATCTGAATTCCGCGACTGGAAGCCTCTGTTCCCCCTGTACCCTCTAGGGTAATCATTCCTGAACCTGTGGATTCAACTACACTGCTTTGCAGCATAAAAATACCAAAGTTATTGTTTCCCGTGGCGTTTCCGGCTGCACCACTTAGGACAATATCGCCATCGTTTGAACTTACGGTTCCTGAATTTTGAATCTGAATACCCCGATTCCCATCTGTTCCCGTTCCCGCTGTTCCTTGGAGAGTAATATTGCCTGTACCTGTGGATTCAACCACACCACCCAGCATAAAAATACCAAAGTTATCGTTTCCGGTTGAGTCTCCACCAATACCATTAATTAAAATATCGCCATCCTCAGAACTTACCCTTGTTCCAGGATTTTGTATCTCGATACCGCGAGTCGCATCTGTTCCAGCGCCACCTGTTCCCTCTAAAGTAATCGCGCCTGTTCCTGTTGATTCCACAACCGCACCATTACTCAGAAAAATCCCCGTTTTCGCTGCACCTCCACTACTTCCTCTGCCGGTAATATCAATCGTACCGTCTCCAGAATTGAGAGTTCCACCATTAAGCAGTACTGTTCCTATCGCATCACCGCCAAAGCTTCCCGGTTTTATCGAGATATTACCCCCATTGGTGAAAATTTGCGACCCTGAATTCATCACAAATTGGGCAACTCCTGCATCTCGTTGGGTGGCTAAAGCATTTTCATCATTAATTGTGGCGCTAAAGTTGCCGCCGTTTAAGGTAATGAGCACATTATTAATCGTGATACTTCTGCCCGCTTGTAGGGTCAATGTGGTAATGTTACTGGCATTGATACTCTGATTAATCGTAATATCATTATTCGCTTGTAGAATAACATTGCCCATGAGCTCATTGAGCTGTTCCGTATCAAAGGTAACAGAGTTGCTTGGATTCTCGCCAAACAAATCATTTTGTGCAAAATTATCGGTTCCCCCATCACTAATCGTGATATTTTTCGGATCAAATAAAATAGTTCCTGGATTCCCGGATGTTGCCCCGACATCAACTAATCCTCGGAAAATCAAACTCTCTTTCGCCGATATTTCGACCAAGCCACCATCACCGGAAATGTCGCCCCCTTTGGCACTCACACTGCCATAAAAACGGTTAATTTCATCTGCCCAAGCCACAACTTGTCCAGCCTTTCCTGTGTTTATCCCATCAGCATAAATAACGGAATCCTGACTCACAAATGTCCGTAAAGCATTCGGTATCGCACCTTGTCCTTGAAACCCGCCACCAATCAAAATAGTGCCACCTTTATCACCACCAGAGGCATTAATAGTGGCATTTATTAATCCCACTTGTTCGCCGAATAGATAGACATTACCCCCAAATTGCTCACTAGAGGTATCAATTACGCCCGACAGAATTGTTGTTCCTGCTGTTGTGGGAATCTCGACATTTGAACCGATGAGTCGCACTGTATTTTCTGAGTCAACAATGACGCCTGTACTCTCTTCTTCCTGATGTCCGGTGAGTAACTCAGCTAATTGTAAGGGTGAAATTCCGTCTGCTGTTGGTAGAGAATCTCCCACTGTCGCGGCTTCAAATTCTAGCGACAGTAACATCCCAGCTTGAGAAATCCGGACCACGTTTTCTCCAGGAACCGCCGTAATTGTAATAGTCCCTCCAGGAGAGGAAAGGGTTCCCGTGTTGATCACTTGACCCGCCAGCAGGGTTAAATTTTCTCCCTCAATTACAGCTAATTCACCCGCATTAATAATGCTTCCCGGCTGATTCATCGTAAACGCAAAACGATTTGGGGAACCGACTAACGATTGGTAGTTTGTCTCACCACTGGAATTAAACCAACCATTCTCAAACCCAATCCCATTTGCCGTCGTCGCCGTAAAACTTCCTGGCACATTCAAACTGGCATTAGACCCAAAAATAAAGCCCGATGGGTTCATCAAAAATAGATTAGAGTTTCCCCCGCTGACCTGAATTAACCCATGAATCATCGACGCCTCATTCCCCGAAACTCTACCCAAAATATTACGAATTTGCGGATTGGATAAAAAGTTAGCAATTTGATTAGCATTGAGTCCAAATTGCTGGAAACTGTGGAACAGATTCGCGCCATCTCCGGAAATGCTTCCGCCTGTAATATTAAATTGGTTACCGTCTAAATTAATACTTGTACCCGTCCCATCATCAGCCGCTTTTATCGACTCAGCTTGTAGCGGTTCATGCTTCAGAAATGCCAACGGGATGATCAATACTATCGCTAACCAACGGCTGAACTGAATCGGTGTAGACATGAGCGTTCCCTGATCTTGAGGTAGAAATGCACTGGACTGGTTTAATGGATTAAATCGATCAAACGTCATCCTGTCGGGGGTGGTTGATCGACTCAGAAGAGGTTTTTCTCAATGGATAATTAATAATTGATAATTGACAATTGATTAATTGGGTCTAAGACCTCTTCGTTTACGAAGAAATTAAAAAAGATTTTCCTTAATTTCAATCCTATTCTTTTAAGGAGAGGTCATTATCCATTGTTCATTATCCATTGTCAATTTGTGAAGCATTATTTTGCCGCAGCTTTCTCTAGTATAAAGAAATAAATGCCAAGTGTCAGTGGGGTAGAAAAAAATTCTAGCTAAAATGATTTAAAATTGCCAAACTATGCTATAAATTAAAAGCCGAACTTTTTACGAAGCTTTATATTATAGAGCATATCTAAATGATTTTTGAAATTTATCCCAGTTTCCAGTTCCCAGAGTGAGTTAGGGCGATCGCAGGTTTAATTCCTGAAAGGGTTCTGAATCCTCATCCAGGGTGATTGTCCCTGGTTGGGCGGGTTCCTGATTGATTTGTAGGGTAAAGGTTCCCTGGGGTAACTGTTCGAGATAATAAACACCCGCCCCATTGGTGACGGAAAATCGTCGTTGTTCGCCATCAACGCTAATCGCTTCTACCCTCGCGCCAGCAACGGGATTTCCGGCGGTATCTGTAACTACCCCAGAGAGAGTATAGGATAAGACCAGAGGAACTTGGACTAACGTATAACTTCCCGCTACCACCTCAACCCTGTATGCATCATTGACGGTTTGCCAATCGAGGGGAAATCCAGACGGATCAAAGTCGAGGCGATAGGTTCCCGGTGGTAAGCGTAGCCCAATTCGATCCCCTTGGACTTGGGGACGAAAGGATTGAATCGGTTGGTTATTCAGAATTAATAATAACTCTGGGTTTTCGGTGTAAATATCTTCACCCGGATCGCGCTTACCATTATTATTACGGTCAAAAAACGGCTGAATCAATACCCCGCCGCGATCGCGAAACCGATCTGATTGACGATCGCCAGGAGTTACCCCCTCCTGTACATTTAAACTCGCAACCAGTTCTAGGCTATAATTGGCTTCATTCGAGGTTAAGGATACCCCATCATAACGCCCACGCAAAAGCAAACCGGGTATAATCGTAGTCTGTAGCTGGGCAATCCATCCCGAACCCTGAGAACCCAACCCATAGCCCAACTGAGTTTCCCACAGATAACTCCCATCTTGCGATCGCGCCTTGGATCGATAACGCCAGCCAATTGTGGCTAAATTATCCCGCTGCTGGAGGTTGCGGGTTTCATAAGTCAGCAGTGCAGAATAACCATCACCCAAAAAACGCCCAGACAGATTATAATTCAACTCTGAGCGAAACCCCAATTCATTCCCCTGTTGACTCAGTTGTAAAAATCCTAACCGTTGCGTCGCATTCCAGCGCCAGCGATTTTGGTCATCAATTGTCGCCCGGGCAAAGGTAAAAAAACCACGACGACTAAACCCGGTTTGCATTCCTACCGCCGTACCCTCGCGACTATTATAGGTTCCCAATACCGTTAAACGGGGAAAGACACGCCAATTCAGGTTAAGCCGTTGGGAGAAGCGATCGCTATTGAATTGTAGACTAATATTAGACGTCGGTTCATAACGCACATTAGCATTAATATCCCAATCCCCCTCTTGATCTGGACTCAACACCGACGCCGCCACTTCCAATGGTATCCCTTTGGGGCGAAAAAACACATCAGCTAATCCCCTCGCGGTTTGGTCATAAATCCCACCCACACCTACAGTCAACGCTTCCGATACGCCCCAACGTTGGGCAATTCCTCCCTGAAAATCCTGCCATTCTCCCACAAAATTTTGACGCTTCAATCCAGGTGGTTGATGGGAAAAACCAACTGAAACAATCATCGCCGCAGCCCGATCAGGAATTTGTCCCGGTACCGTAGAAAACGTCGCCTCCCGCACCTCCGGTTGAGCAGAAAGGCGTCCTTGGGGATATAATAAAATGCGATAACTCCCTAAGGTTTGACCCCCAATCGGCACCTCCTCAAACCGATAAACACCCGAAGAATCCACGAGAACTTCAGCCAAGACGCGATCGCTAAATCCCTGTGTCAGGCGTACCAACGTCCCCGGTTCCGCTTCACCCACAATAGTCCGCCCCACCTGCGACGCCTGTAACCGTTGTCCCGGACTAAATCCACCCCCACCAAACGTCACCGGAGGTATAAATCCCTGTCGTTGAATCGTCGTCACACCCCAATAATCCCCCCTCCCCTGACTCCGCCAAAACGTGGGTTGAGAACCAATCACATAATCCGCCCCATCGGTTTGTCGCAAATACTGGGCTTCTGTGAGACTCCAACTCGGCGAGTCTAACAAATCCGGTTGATTCACCCGAACATACCAACTCCCCGATAGTAATGTCCCCACCGCCGCTAATTCCCCCCGATACCGTAGGGAAGAAGCCTCACCCAAACCCGACGTTGACTCTGATCCAGTCGCCGTAATCCGTTCCTCGATCGCGGTTAGGGTAAAATCAGTAGGAGTGATTCGGGGCAAACCTTCCAGTTGCACAGGGGTTTCTGTCGCAATCCCCCCAGTTTTCTGTCCCAACCAAGGGGGATTAAAAATAATTGCATACTCATTAATATCAAATTCTGCGGGAACACCGAGTAAGGTTTGTACCTCTTGAATCGACAAAACCAACCCCAACTCCGGATCATTCCGTAATTCCTGGGGATTGAGACGAGTAATCAATCCAGGCGATCGCACGTCTAATTGCCCATCCGGTAAAGGTGTCACCTCCAGCTTCAACGCTTGAACCACCGCATCATAAGGAATCAGCCACTTCTCAAACTCAACCGCTTGACTACCATCTTCCTGTCCCCGCACCAAAACACTAAAAATTACCGGGCGCCCCCCCACATTCACCCCCACCGGAAACACCGTAAAGTTATCGGAAAATTCGATAACCGGATTGTCTGAATCCTCCCTCTGTGTTTGACCGATTAAATGCGGAGCAAGACTGGAATTGCTTTGAGAAAAAGCTTTAGCCGCTATTCCCACAGCCAAACCCAGCGCGATCGGGATTTGCCACCCAACAGAATATATCACGTAGGGGCGCAAGGCTTGCGCCCAAAAAACCCTAAACTTGCGCCCGGAAAACCTGTAATATCTAATCCACCATTTTAGCTGTCTCACCCCAATCAAATATTGCCGACATTCTTCCTGTAGGTTATCCATGACGGCTGATGATAACGAAAACTTTTCCCCCCACCCAACTTCAATCAGATTTTTGTTAATTTACAGAACTTAACCGCCCCAAAAACTGTGAGAATAATTCTCAACTACTAACGGATTTACGTCAATCCAGCGACTTGGTAGAATTGAACATCTGGGGAAGTATATCCACTTTTCTTCCAATCCTGGACATCATTCCCCAAAACCATTGAAATAGCATCAAAATAAATCCAACTTAGCCTCAATACCCCTCAAAACCCGCACCACTTGGATGCATGTATTTTTGTAAAAAACACATATTTTTTTTGACATAACTCCCTTTTTATGGTATAGCGAACAAAGCCAAATAAACAGCAAAAACAAAGCCCATCGCCTCCCCGACTCAAACCCCACGTACCCTCTGCGACCCTCTGCGCCAACCTCTGCGACCCTCTGCGTTAAAAAAGATCAACCTCTCGACACCACAAGATATACTGTAGGATGGGCACTGACCACCAGCCAAAACTTCAGAACCAATCGGCTCAACCACGCGATCGCCCCTCATTTACCGTGTAGGAATCATCAAATCGACACTAAACGGCTGTGTACGTCGCTCATCATCTTCAGCCCAGATCAACTCACCCGTAAGCTGATATTGACCCGTAGCCAATTGCCCTTCATCAGGATAATTTAATAGAAACTGACGCTCACTCTCCGCCACAATTCCCGTTGGTTTCAAACTCCCCGTCTCCACTACCGTATCTCCCTGTTTTAACGTCCAACTCACCGCTGCTCTAGCCGATGCCATTCCAGTATTTTCAACCAATACTTGAATTTGGTCTTGTTCAGAATTCCAACTAGCACTTTCTACTGCCAAAGTTGGCGATAACTCTCCCTGACGCACATAAACGGTTGTGCCAATTCGTGCCGTTAAAGCGACAGAATTACCACCACTATCCGTCGTTTCCCGGAGCGTTTCCGTAAAAACAACGGCTCGATATTCCCCGTCTGGTAAACTGGGTGGAAAGCGAGTAATTAAACGAATGCGCCGCTGCACTCCCGGTGGTACAGTTAATTCTCTGGGTGAGAATTGCAGGTAAGGGGTTAAATCGCTGGGGCTAGAGTCTAAGATTTGAAACCCATTATCGCCATAAGTAAAGGGTTCCGCGTAAATTCTCCCCCGAAAGGGTTGATTACTGGTATTGGTAACATTAATAATTGCCTGAGCTTGACCCCGGTTGGCTTGGGCTTCAATCACTAAAGGTGACACACTCATCTGGGCTTGCGTCGCACCTGCACATAGTAAAGCCGCAGATAATGCCCAGCGACTGAGGCGAGTCACGGTTGGCAAGACGGAATTAAAACCTAGAGTCATAGCCGTATCAGGGAAGGGTAGGAGTAGGGGGTCTAACTTTTCACGGGAAGTCTAGAAACCTGATTCGGGGCGGGTTTAGTCACATCTCTTGTGCAACCAAAAAGTTGTAGAGACGTTGCATGCAACGTCGGGGCGGGTTTAGTAAAATCTGGGTGCAACCGAAAAGATAGTGGTGAAACCCGCCCCTACAGAGGTGCCACATAACGTGAAAAGTCAGACAGGTTTCCGACGTCTCCAATCGGGGATCTTGCTGGGAGACTCCCTGATTTAGAATAAAACTATGGCGGTGACTTAGGATAAAAATATGGAACCACTGACGCTATCGGCAGCTGCGATCGCAACTCTGGTGATTACCAAAGCATTTGAGAAAACGGGCGAGGTTTTGGGTGAAAAGGCATTAGCCCAGGGTGGCAAGTTGGTAACATTGCTCAAAGCCCGATTCCCTAACGCCGATGCAGCCTTGGCGCGGGTTGAGGAACAACCGGAAGATTGGGGAGAAGCGGTGCTGGAACTTGAAGCCGCCGCGCAGCAGGATCAAGAGGTAGCGCAAGCGGTGCAAGATGTAGCGACGGCGGCGCAGGAAAATGCCAATGGGGAAATTTTGGCACAACTGCAAGCCCTAAAAGCGGCAATTCAGGCTCAACAACCGACGACTAAACAGGAATTTGGCAAAGTCGCAGAAGTCGTGGATAAAGCCGTTTTTGGCAATACCTTCAAGGATTTTAGCGGTGGCGTTCACTTCTGACTACAGTCGCCCGTAGCGGAACGGGTAACGGTAAATCCGCCTCACAATCTTCCTTGGAGTGGTGTACGCCACGATCAATTTTTTGGACGGGAAGAGGCATTAAATACTTTACATCAACAGTTACAAGATAATCAGCAGGTTGCCATTTCTGCTGTGGCGGGGATGGGAGGTGTGGGGAAAACGGAATTGGCGCTGCAATATGCTAGGCGCTATTCCCATCGGGAAAACATTCCGCCGGAATCGGTGTATGAGGGTGGGGTGTGCTGGTTGGATGGGCGAGGTGTGGATTTAGGGATTCAGATTGTCCAATTTGCCAGAACTTATTTACCCTTATCGATTCCAGAGGGGTTAGAGTTACCGCTTCAGGTGGCGTACTGCTGGCGAAATTGGGTACCGCCGGGACAGGTGCTGATTATTATTGATGATGTCACGGATTATCAGCAGGTGCGGCAGTATTTGCCCTCGGATGCTTCTCGGTTTAGGATGCTCATCACGACGCGGTTAGACTTGGGGGCGTCGATTCGTCAGTTATCCCTGGATGTGCTGAAACCGAGAGCAGCATTGGCGTTGTTAGAATCGCTGATTGGACGAGAACGGCTGCAACAGGAACCCTGGGAAGGGCGAAAACTCTGTCGCGAGTTGGGATATTTGCCTTTAGGTTTGGAGTTGGTGGGGCGATATTTGCGGCGAAAACCGGATTTATCGTTACAGGAAATGTTATCTCGGTTGCATGCGAAACAGTTGGAACAGTTAGCGATGAAAAAGCCGAAGTCAGAAGATGATATGACGGCGAAATTGGGGGTAAGAGATGCGTTTGAGTTGAGTTGGCAAGAATTAGATGAGTCAGCGCAGGAGTTGGGGATAGGGTTAAGTTTGTTTGCGGCTACGCCAATTCCCTGGCGGTTGGTGGAGGGGTGTTTGGCGGAAATGGATGAGGAGGAGTTGGAGGAAATTAGGGATTATGGGTTGGTGAATCTGCATTTAGTGCAGCGTCAAGGGAAGGATTTGTATCAATTACATCCGCTGATTCGGGAATTTTTGATTAGTAAGCGGGAAGCGTCAGGGATAGCGGATAAGTTGAAGCGGGATTTTTGTCGGGTGATGGTAGGGGAGGCAGATAAAATCCCGCAGACGCCGACATTGGCAGAGATTAAAGCAGTTAATCCGGTTATTCCTCATATTGCAGAAGCGGCGACGAGTCAACAAGACTGGTTGGCGGATGATGATTTAATTGTGCCTTTTGTTGGGTTGGGTTGTTTTTACAAAGGTCAAGGACTCTATGAGCAAGCTGAACCTTGGTTTAAGGATTGTCTATCTGTCACTGTCCAGCGTTTGGGAGAAAATCATCCCGATGTGGCTGCTAGCCTTGATAATTTGGCAAACCTCTACTCTTTTCAAGGATGGTACGAGAAAGCCAAACCTTTGTTTCTACAAGCCTTAGAATTGAGAAAGCGCTTGTTGGGAGAAAATCATGCTGATGTTGCTACTAGCCTCCATGGTTTGGCAAAACTATACATGGCTCAACAATATTACGACCAAGCTGAACCCTTGTTTTTGCAAGCTTTAAAACTGAAACAATGCTTGTTGGGCAAAAACAATCTTAACATTGCCGCTATCTTCGATGATATGGCAGTACTATACTCTCTTAAAGACAATTATGTTAAAGCTAAAAAATTTTTTCTGCAAGCTTTGAGTTTAATAAGAGAATTATTAGGAGAGGATCATATTTATGTTGCCAAAAACATCTATAATTTAGCAGGTCTCTACTATTCTCAAGGACGCTATGAGGAAGCTGAACCTCTTTATCTAGACGCTTTAGCACTGTTCAAACGCCTGCTGGGAGACAATCATCCCCATGTCGCATTAAGCCTGAATAATTTAGCAGGACTCTACAAATCTCAAGGACGCTACGAGGAAGCTGAACCTCTTTATCTAGAGGCTTTAGCCATTGCCGATCGCACGTTAGGCTCTAATCATCCCAATACTGTCACTTTCCGTAAGAATCTGCAACTCCTGCGCGATAGATAACGCCATTCTCCCTGATGGTGCTTATGGGAGTGGCTGGGAAAAGTTGGCGGCGGATGGGGTAAGGGATGGAACAGATAAATTATTCATGTCACCGATGAATTATCGAAACTCATTTGTTTAATCTCCTAGCTTCTACTGGCGTGACACAGGTAAAATAGGGCTTTGTAGTAAGCACAAAGAGTGCTTTAAAGCCTAGCTGGAGAGGGCTAAGGTTCCCTCACTACAAAACAAATCTATTCCACAATTGCTGAAATAGGTTACTTTAATATCGGAAATTCTAAACGAATGGTTCAATCCACTCTCTATGTCAACCCAGCCACCGGGAAAGATACCAACACAGGCTCTGCGGATGCTCCATACCGCACCTTAACCCACGCCATCAGACAAGCCACCGCTGGAACCATGATTTCCTTGGCAGCGGGGATGTACAATGCGGCTAACGGTGAGCAATTCCCGATTGTGATTCCCTCTGGAATCCGAGTCATCGGCGACGAACCTAGTAAAGGCAAAGATATCTCTATTGTGGGGAGTGGTGATTATGATAGCCCCAGTTTTGGCGCTCAATCCATTACCGTCAGAGCCGATTCTCAAGCCGAATTGCGCGGAGTAACGGTGACGAATCCAGTCACCAAGGGAACCGGGATTTGGATTGAATCCAGCGCCCCGATTATCGTCAATACTACCCTAACCCGTTGCGGTCGTGAGGGGATTTTTGTCACAGGGACGGCAAAACCCGTAATTATGGATAATGAATTAAGCGAAAATGCCTCCAGTGGTATCTTTCTGGTGCGAAATGCCAAAGGGGAACTGCGGCGCAATCGCTGTCAACGCACGGGGTATGGCATTGCCCTAAGTGATAATGCGGCTCCCTTAATTGCCGATAATACCTTAATTAATAATAAGGCAGGAATTGTTCTATCTCGCCAAGCTCAACCCGTCTTGCGCCGGAATCGGATTGAAAATAATACCGATGGGGGGCTAATTGTCAATGGGTCTGCCCAACCGGATTTAGGGAATCGCCAAGACCCAGCCGGGAATATTCTGCAAAATAATGGCAAAATTGATCTGCAAAATAGTACGTCCTTAACCTTGGTTTCGGTGGGTAACTTGTTAAATCCTGCCCGTATTTCTGGTGCGGTTACCTTTGGTGCAGCACAGGTTCCGGCATCAACCCTGGGTCCGATTCAGTTTAGTGATTTGGGCAATCATTGGGCAAGTCGGTTTATTCAGGAATTAGTCAAACGGGAGTTAATTAGTGGCTTTCCTGATGGCACATTTAAGCCCGAAGCAAATATTACCCGCGCCCAGTATGCGGCGATTCTTGCCAAAACCTTTAACTTACCCCGCCAGGTGGGGGCGACATCTGGGTCATTTCGCGATGTCGCGGATAACTTTTGGGCGGCGGCGGCGATTCGCAAGGCGGCGAGTATGGGATTTATCTCTGGATTCCCCGATGGTACGTTTCGCCCCCAGGAAAATCTGACGCGGATACAGGCGCTGGTATCTGTGGTGAATGGGTTGGGATTAGGGGGTGGGAATGGCAACATACTTTTGTTTTACCGCGATCGCGCCCAGATTCCCAGCTATGCTACAGATGCCATTGCTACGGCGACACAACGGCAATTAGTGGTGAATTATCCCCGCCCTGAAGAACTTGTTCCCATGCAAGCGATTAGCCGCGCCGAAGTCGCCGCCTTAATTTACCAGGCGTTAGTCTCAACTGGCAAAGCCTCAGCTATCACATCCCCTTATATCGTCAACCCGGAGGGTTATGTTCCCTCGTTTAGTGATATTCAAAATCATTGGGCGGCTGATTTTATTCGCCCCCTCGCCGGATTAAACTTGATTAGCGGCTTTGCTGATGGTAGCTTTAAACCGGATGCCCCATTAAATCGGGCGCAATATGCGGCGTTAGTGGTCAAAGTCTTTAACCCCACACCCATCCGCCCCGCTACTCAATTTATCGACGTTCCCACCAACTTCTGGGCGTCAGCCGTCATTACTCAAGCCTATCGCGGTGGCTTCCTCTCCGGCTTCCCCGACCAAACGTTTCACCCCCAGCAAAGTTTACGGCGGGTTGAGTTGATTGTCTCCTTAGTCCAAGGGCTGTCTTTACCAGAGGCAGAGGAAAATCTCTTGGAATTTTATCAGGATCAAGATAATATTCCCATCTATGCCAAATTTGCTGTAGCGGCGGCTACTCAAGCCGGCATTATTGTCAATTATCCTAAACCCACCTGGTTAAACCCAAAACAAGCCGCCACTCGCGCCGATGCCACGGCGTTTCTGTATCAAGCATTGCTGCAAAGAGGGCGTGTCAATGCTATCAATTCCCAGTATATTGTTCAAGGATGAGGGAGTTATCAGTTATCAGTTATCAGTTATCAGTTATCAGTTATCAGTTATCAGTTATCAGTGAGCAGTTATCAGTTATCAGT
>NZ_JBKHUP010000049.1:0-59254 GCF_046565525.1 Coleofasciculus sp.
CCAAAAGTTACACCGTGGACTTATACCAAGGCAGAATTACTTATGGGTAGGTTTGTCTAGGTTTTTAGAAGCGGTAACATAGAAGTCTTACCAAAACCCCTTGCCCTGTCGTTGCATTCTTCTTTGACTATTTTGGAGCCCAGGAACGAGGAATTAAACCAGCCCATCCTACCCACAAGCACCACAGGATGCTTAGGCGAAGATCAATTTGCCCTCGCCTTCCGTTTGTCTCCCAACGCCATGGCAATCAGCACCCTAACGGATGGACGCTTGTTGGCAGTCAATGAGCAGTTGTTGAATCTGACGGAGTATCAACGAGACGAAATCATTGGTAAAACCACAGTTGAATTAAACTTTTGGCTGCATCCAGAGGAGCGGACGCAATTTGTTCAGCTATTGCAAAATCAGGGAATCATTCACAATTATGAATTCAATTTCCGTCTTAAATCAGGACAGCTAAAAACGGGACTGCTATCGGCAAATATTATTAACTTCAGTGGACAAGACTGCTTACTTGCTGTCATTAACGATATAACTGAACGCAAACAGGCTGAGGAACAGGTGGCACGTCTAGCTAAAATGAGCCAAGCCATTAGTAGTGCGGCGGATTTTCAGACAGCGTTGGACATCGCCTTGCATCAAGTCTGCGAAATTACCGGCTGGAGTTATGGTGAAGCGTGGATTCCGGCGACGGATGGGATGGCATTAGAATGTAGCCATAGTTGGTATCGAAAATGCTCGAATATTGATTCCCCAGATGCGGCAAAATTCAACCAATTCCGAGAGTACAGTGAAGCATTAACCTTCTTACCTAATGAGGAATTACCGGGACGAGTGTGGCATCGAGTTCAGCCGGAGTGGGTTGATGATTTAGCGACGTTTTCAGATGACCTTTTCCTGAGATTAGAACTCGCTGTTAAATGTGGATTTAACTCAGCATTTGCCGTACCTATTGTTACACCAAGATCAAACCAAGAACCCATTTATGTATTAGCTGTGCTGGTGTTTTTTATGGTAAAAAAATACCCATCCAATCATCGCTTCTTCGAGCTAGTCACGGTTATTTCTAATCAACTTGGTAGCGTGATGCAGCAGAAGAAAAATGCCACGGAGATTCAAGCCCTATTTGCCGCGATGACAGATGTGGTGCTGGTGATTGATGCCTCGGGACGATGCCTAAAAATTGCCCCCACTAATCCCCTGAGTGCCTACAAGCCGTCAGCCGAAATCGTGGGTAAAACCTTACACGACCAGTTCCCAGCCGAGCAAGCCGATTTTATTCTCCAAGCTATCCAAGAAGCTCTCTTAACTCAGCAAACCGTGAGTATTGAGTATCAGTTGACTGTTGCCGGACGAAATAGTTGGTTTGCGTCTAATTTATCACCACTTTCTAATGATAGCGTGATTTGGGCGGCACGGGATATCAGTGAAAGTAAATTACTCGAACATAAACTGCGAACCTCAGAAAGCAAAATGCGCCTATTTTTTGAGGCGATGAATGCTGTTGTGCTAATTATTGATGTTCAAGATAGTACAATAGAGAATATCGAAATTGCGCCAACCAATCCTACGCGATTCTATGACTTTTATATTGACCCAATTAGCCAAACCATCGAATCTCTTTTTCAAGAAGAAATAGCTCAAAATTGGCTGGATAAAATTCAACAGGCGTTAACGACTCAGCAAACGATCTATTTTGATTACAGTCTACAAAGTGAAGAAAATACAGTGTGGTTTGCCGCCAGTATTTCGGCGATGTCTGAACAATCGGTTATTTGGGTGGCGCGTGATATTACTGATCGCAAACAGGCAGAAGCGGCGTTACAGTTAGAGCAAGACAAGTCAGAGCAGTTATTACTGAATATCTTACCCGAACTGATTGCCAATCGTCTTAAACAAGATCAACGGGCGATTGCTGAACATTTTGATCAGGTGACGATTCTTTTTGCCGATATTGTCGGGTTTACGCCGTTATCGGCACGTCTGCAACCGATTGAACTGGTGAATATGCTTAATCAAATCTTTTCCACATTTGATCAACTTGCAGATCAGTATGGATTGGAGAAGATTAAAACCATTGGTGATGCTTATATGGTTGTCGGCGGTTTACCCAGTCCTAGAGACGATCATGCCACAGCGATCGCGCAAATGGCGTTGGATATGCAACAAGCGATTTATGACTTCCAAAAGCAGCAGGGTGAGTCGTTCCAAATTCGCATTGGTATTAACACCGGATCAGTCGTGGCGGGTGTGATTGGGAGGAAAAAATTTATCTATGATTTATGGGGAGATGCAGTTAATGTCGCCTCTCGCATGGAATCCTCAGGAGAACCTGGTAAAATTCAAGTTACCGCTACTACGTACAAACAATTAAAACATAAGTTTATCTTTGAACAGCGAGGTGAGATCGCAGTTAAGGGGAAAGGCGATATGATTACCTATTGGCTTCTGGATAGAAGGATGTGAAAAAATCTCTCAATCTGGGGTGCATGTAGATCCAAAGAGGTAGACTAGATAACAATAGCAGATATTAACCGATTAAACCAACCCGATTGTATCCCTGACTCTTGGCTTGATAAAGTGCCTGATTTGCTCGTTGAATAATTACCTCAATATTGGAATCATCGGATTGATAACTAGCGACACCAACCGTCACAGTCATTTGCACATGTTGATTACCAATCCCAATAGTAATTTGTTCCAGCCGTCTTCTCAGACGTTCAGCCACACGCACCGCCCCAGCACTATCAGTTTCTGGGAGCAATGTGACAAATTCTTCACCGCCAAATCGTCCACAATAATCCGCCTCACGCAATGAACCAACGATGCTTTTTGCTACACCTTTAAGTATTTCATCTCCCATCGTATGTCCATAGGCATCATTAATTTGCTTAAAGTTGTCAATATCAATCATCAGGACAGACAAGGAACGTTTGTACCGACAGGCTCGGTGAAATTCCTGATAGCCAACACTTAAAACATGGCGGCGATTCCAGAGTCCAGTCAGGGGATCAGTACTCGCTAACTTTCTCAACATATTCATTAACTTTTCATGCTCTTTAACCAATTGTTTCAATTGATATCGAGTCTGCTTCAATTCTAAATGGGTTCGGACACGGGCAAGAATTTCCGCCGGATTAAAGGGATATATAATTGTATCAGCGACACCTTTTTCAAAGGCTTCGATTAAATGCTCTTGTTCATGAATCGTCCGAATCAGGATAATTGGGCTGGTGGTTAGGGGGAGGGGAAACTTAAGATGGTCGCACAATTCTAACCCACTCATTGTGGACATGATTAAAGCGATAATAATTAAGTCCGGCTTTTTAAGTCGTACACGATTAATTGCGTCCTGTCCCTTGTTGGCAACAGTTGTTCTATAACCTTCGGCTTCTAAAATAACACGAAGAATTTGTAAATTATTGAGATTATCATCGACAATCAAAATTAGGAACTTTTCAGGAAAAAATGATTTCATTTTTCATGTATTAATTGGGGATTGGTAATGGTAAAAATCATACTATTGAGCGAAGTGAAGGGTAAAAAAAGGGGTTATGGGGTCTCTTGGGTTACCATTTTTCAGGAATTCTAGCATCGATTTCGATTACTGGAGTGATGTTCTCCTCTGGTATGGTTTTGAGGCAAATAGGGGTGGGTGCAATACTGCTCGGATAAGCCTGTCTTCTCTCCCCCTGCTCCCCCTGCTCCCCCTGCTTCCCCTGCTTCCCCTGCTTCCCCTGCTCCCCCTGCTTCCCCTAACTTTTCACGGGATGTGGAAAAAGGGGATTGGTTTGCGAATGTTATCCGCGAACCAATCCCCTTACTCTTTTGGAGATTTAGAAGCCTCTTGAGTTAAATCAGACCAACTTTGTTTGAGCGTCTCAATTGACCTGACTTTTCACGGCATCTTGGGTGTGGGGTGTGGGGAATTGTATTAGATTTATATCGCCCTTTAATATTCAGGCACAGACAGGTCAATTTCCCGACTCCAAGCGGTAATTCCTCCTTTGACATTAATCCCTTCAATTCCGGCTGCTTTGAGAATGCCTAACGCCTTAGCCGAACGTCCACCCATCTTACAATGGGCAATTAAGCGGTGACCATTCAGCAGTTGCTTAACCGTTTCGACGCCAGAACCCTGTTCAATATCCGGTAATGGCACCAAAACGGCACCCGGAATTTTGGCAATCTCGTATTCATTGGGATTGCGAACATCAACGAGAACAAAATCTTTTGTCCCACTATCCAGCAATTGCTTGAGTTCTTGAACGGTCATCTCTTGAATTTCCATTAACCGTTTCGCCTCCTGTTCTTTCGCTTGGGTAATGCCACAGAATTGTTCGTAGTCTACTAATTTTTCGATAACAGGACGTACTGGGTTAGGTCGCAGCTTCAGTTCCCGGAATGTCATATCCAGGGCGTTGTAGAGTAACAATCGTCCGCTGAGAGTTGTTCCCTTACCCAGGATAATTTTAACGGTTTCCGTGGCTTGGATGAGACCAATAATTCCGGGTAAAATACCCAAAACACCACCTTCGGCACAAGAAGGAACCATTCCCGGTGGTGGGGGTTCGGGGAACAAGTCGCGGTAATTGGGTCCATCTTCGTAGTTAAATACGCTGGCTTGTCCTTCAAAGCGCAAGATAGAACCGTAGACGTTGGGTTTACCCAGAATCACACAGGCGTCATTCACCAGGTAACGGGTGGGGAAGTTATCCGTCCCATCGACAACAATATCGTAAGGTTTTATGATATCCAAGGCATTCTCGGATGTCAGGCGGGTTTCGTAGAGGTCTACTTGACAATAGGGGTTAATTTCTAGAATCCGGGTTTTTGCCGATTGAATTTTCGGTTTCCCCACCCAGGAGGTTCCGTGAATCACCTGACGTTGCAGGTTGGAACTATCGACGATATCAAAATCCACGATACCGATACGTCCAATACCCGCTGCGGCTAAGTAAAGCAACAGGGGTGAACCCAGTCCTCCCGTACCAATACATAGAACACTAGCGGCTTTGAGGCGTTTTTGTCCCTCTAGTCCAACTTCTGGCAAAATTAGGTGTCGAGAATATCGTTCGTATTCTTCTTTGGTTAGTTGGATTTCTTCCAGATTGGGGTTTAACATGGCAATTTCGTAAGATTAGCGATTGGGAAAGTTTTGACCCTTCACGATTTTCGAGAGCATGGCGCGTGAGTTTCGTGTAGGGGCGGGTTTGACTATTATCGTTTCTTTTTCTCCCAGATGCGACTCGCGCCCGCCCCGAGCAAGTTTTGAGTTAACGTCCTCATTTCCGTTACATAAAATTTACACAAATCTACCAATGCCCAGTAAAATCTGCCGTTTACTTCCTGCTTCATTCTGGCGGCGGGGGCACTCAACCAGTCCACAGGCTAACACCACCTAACTGGCGGCTTGCTCCAAATTGAGCGATGCGTTCAAGTCTCGGTCAATTTCTAGACCACAATTGTCACACCGAAAAACCCTCTCAGATAATGGCATTGAGTCTTTATCGTCAACCCTCATCTCAAAAGACTTGCTATGACACGTCTGGAACATTATGGCTTCCCCGCCTCCTTTGTCGTGAGAATTTCTTCAGGCTGAAACTGGTGATGGGGATCAAGAGTCCAGCTTCTGAGGTCAGAAGCTATACCCTGCTGAACGGAAATTATAATATACGAATAGCGCTGCCATGCGATCGCGCGATCAAATTCTGAGGGCACGGCTGCATGGTCAGGATGGGAGTGATAGATCCCAATGATATCTAATTCGCGATCGCGTGAGAGCTTCTGAACCTGCAACATGACCTCTGGGGCAATGGTAAACTGGTTACGTTTTGTCCCTGAGTGACCCCGTGAACCGTTTACTCCTTCAAACTCTTCCGCCGCCTGATTATCCCAAGCGTTTTCTGTCGGTATAACTTCAACGACGGTTTTCACCTCCCCCTTAATGTGACCTAATAACAAGCCACAGCATTCCTCTGGGTAAGTACTTTCGGCGTGAGTTTCCATCACCTGAACATAATCAGCGTCAAGTTTGAGTAAATAGTGCGGGAAATGGTCGGGGTTTGCCATATATTTCCAATAAACACGGCTTAATTGACTTTGAACTAGAATATGCCATTGTTGATCTTCAGGGACGCTGGATAGAATGAATAAGGATTCTGTCGGATTTCGAGTTCGGCTTAAATAACCATGATCTAAGCTCAATCAAACTTAAATAATCCCAACTGAAAAATCGCTTTTGTTCTCCTTTAAATTATGACAACAACCCTCGAACCCAATAACCAAAATAATACAACTTTCCTTGATTACTTTCAAGCTTACGCAACCGAAGCTTTACAAAATCAAAACCAGACCGTTAGTGATTCCTTAAACCGGAGGCAAATTCCTAAGAGCCAGGTACGCCCCCTTGATCAAGCTTACCAAGTTTCCTTAAAACTGGGTAAAGACTTGCCACTTCAGCCAATTAAAAAACAAATCTTACAACAAATTGATGCCGTTGTCTATTTTCTCCGAGATTTTCACATTGGGGTACTAGGTCAGCGAACGAGTATCTTTCATCTTTATGAAGTTGAGATTCAAGTTGAATCCAATCTGCGCTATAGTTTGAGTTTTGAATCGGGCAAACTCTTAATTCAAATCCCCTATTGGCAGATGGCAGTTTGGGATCGCTACCTGCCTTATCAAAAATTAAAATATCGCTGGCATCGCGGCAAACATTTACCAAAATCTTCGCCCATTCGCAAAGTTTGGTGGTTAGTTGATCCGATTGGAGAATTACGTTCCAGTCTGCGATCTCTGCTTGTACTGGCGATTCAAAAGCAAATTTTGGGAATTGACCAGCTTTTTGTCAAATTTAACTTACTTGATCACGGGAATCGAGAACATCAAGTGATTCAAGGGGATCATCAAGAAAAAACAGGATTTAAGCATAACGCGATCGCGTTCCTCAAGGCAACAGTCAAAGAAGAAAAACTGGGCATAAATCTCGATCTAGTGCTTCAGAACCAAGACAATGCCGCAATCGCGAAGTTATTGGCAGTCTATAAGAAAAATTTGGCAGATATAGATCAGATGGAGGAATTAATTGAAACGGGGGCATTTACCTTACAACAGAAGCTGAATGAAGAACAATCTCAAGTCGATATTAAGATGTTTGGCTTTGTCAATGTCGGTAACTATCATCGGATTGATGTGGCGGTTAATCTGAGTAAAGGTTATCTCAAAAAATATGTAGAAATCATTCCCCGAAAAACCGATGTGAAAGCCACACTATTTGGCTTTGTCAATGTTTACACGATAGACGACATTACCGTAAAACCCAATTTTCACGGGGCAATGACGCTCAATTTTGAAACAGCCGCTTTGGAAAAAGCATTAAAGGAATTAGAATTAGTACAGTAGTCGATCATGTAGGGGCGGGTTTCACAGTTATCATTTATGACTGCACCCGAATGCGACTAAACCCGCCCCGATTAAATTACAACGTTTTGCAATTGTAGATAAAGATAAAATGGAACGTGGTTTACTCTGGTTACCCTTACTAGCTGTATTTATTTGGCTAGCGTGGTCAGGTTGGAATGAATATCAAAAAGTTGAGGCATATCGCTTATGGGCAGAACAATTTGAACGGGCAAAATATGATATTTATGCCGTACTCGGACAAAAGGGAAAAAGCCTGACTTGGGGAAAACCGACTCGTTCGGGTCTAGTGGATATAGAAACTTTTTCTCTAAATGATGTCCAGGCAATTCGACTGTTAGTCGATGGGCAGATTGTCGCCTTAGAAACTCCCCCCAAAAAAGGACGCGCGATCGCACTAGAGTTTCTCCTGCCAGAATCCACGATCCAGGTGCCGTTTACCGAACTTCCTATGGCTGCGGAGTGGGGAAAGTTTCTCCAGAATTATCAATAAATTTTGTCGGGGTGGGTTTCACCATTATCATTTCTGACCCCACACAGATGAAACTCGCGCCCGACCCCGACTATTGCACAATGGCTGTATTAATCTTTGTTACCTTTTTCCTGTTAAGAGTTCCCTGTCTAATGACGAATGACGTAATGGAACGCTAAGCCCTGAAATTCGTCTTTATAAATAATAGTTCTGGTACTTTTTCCATGAAACCTATCCTACCTATTCTGGCGATTATCGGATTACTCCAGAGTTGCACCGCCCCGGTGAATTTTTCCTCTCAAGTCATTGGAAATCCCGCTAATTGCCCTCGCCAAACTGAACCCATACCGATCGCCTCTGCTAAGGATGAGGGACTGTATCAGCAATTTGACTATCACATTCGCGATATTCTTACAGATGCCGATACGATCACCTTTCAAACTCAGCAGTATAATATCGTCTTCTGCCGATTTGATCGCACCTGGACAGTAGAACCGGGAACGTTAGCCAGTGAGAGACAAAGGTCTGATAATCCCGAACAATTCCAAGAAAACCTCCAGAATCCCCCTTATCAAACCATTGAACTTAACGGAAAATCCTATCAATATCGCGTCATTCTTGAACCGAAGCCCTTTGGTAATGACGAACCAAAAACCGTTGTCTTTGAACTGATTACTCCCAATAGCAAACAACCTCAACGCCACCCCCTCTATACATTAGAACAGGTGAGGGAAGCTGAAGTGGGAATTGCCTTGGGAGTTCCTCGAATTACCTCCGCCGTCAATTATGCCGATCGCCTATTTTGGTCAGTCGCATCAGAACAAGGGGAAGGGTTCAGTGGTATTGCCACGATTGTTGGTTACAATCCCGATATGAATGAGGTGGCAGTGATTCAACCTCAAGAAATTCAAGGGCAACAAATTACCGATTTTGTCATCGCTGGTGATCGAAACAATCCAGTCTTTTGGCTAGGAACTCATATTAGTGGTGAAGGGAATCCCTACCTACCCGGAACGGGATTAGTCGCCTATCGTCCTTCTCCCCCCAATCTCAAATCCGGAACGATTACCTCCTACACCGTCAGCAATAGTCCCATTATCGGGGCAATTCCTGACAAACTGCATTTAGAAGGCGATCTCCTCTGGGTAGGAACCGGAAACGGGGTTTGCCAAGTCCGTTGGCAAGGGGTAGATAATCCCGGAAATTGGTCTTGTTGGCGATTTGCGGCAATGGCGAAACTGCCGAGTCAGGAATTACCCCTTTACAGCCGTTTATTAGAGGAAACCCCTGCCGTTACCCTTGAGGCGGATCGGGTGGGAGACACGGTAGAAGTGCTATGGTGGTCACCAGTGGACTACCAAACCCAAAAGGGACGGTATGAGGTCAGGTATGAAGATGGCTTTACCGTCACCTTAGAGGAGGGGGCGAGTTCTTGGTCTGAAATTTATGGATCATCATGGCAACCTCTCCCTGGGCAACCGCCTCTACACTGGGCTGGACACGAATGGTATTGGAATGGCGATCGCTTTGTGCGCGGTTTTGATCAAGTCGCCCTGAATTTCTTTGGCGGTGGACCTTTGGGAATTGTATCCGATTCAGATCAATGGACAGGGGAAAAACCTGCCAATATGAACGCCTTGCGGGGTGATCTGGAAGTATTGGAATTAACGGAAACGACAACGAAGCTGAATTATTATTCAGGTTGGGTAGAAGAAGAATTACTGAATCCTTATTTCACCGTTGTTCCTCAAAATCGTCCCTTTAATTCTCGCCCTAATCCTTTGAATGAGATTGGGTTTGGAAACCAAACCCCTAAGTAGTCGGACAAAAACTCCACTGGTTGATATGGCGCTTGGATAGTCATATAGGTGGGATCGTCACAACGGTATTAAACCGGACAATTTTATCAGTAATTCTGATTATGGGGCGATGATTGGTTGCCAGGGGTGTTAGCATAATTTTAATCTAGGACTTCTAGTTTTTGCTTCACTATCAAGTCAAATCAATTGATAAAATGCTTAAAACCATTCAAGTGAAAAACTTCAAAAGCTATCGACATGGAGTTTTACCCTTGGCTTCTTTAACTGTCTTAATTGGTGCTAATGCATCAGGCAAAAGCAACATCATTGAAGCCCTAAAATTACTGTCTATGATTGCTGAAGGCGAGCGATTAAGCCTGCTGGGAAACACGCATCAACAGAGTGACAATCTGTTTAGAGGTGAAATTAATAATCTTGGATACCGAGGATCAACATCATTGCAAATTTCCTGTGATGTAACAACTCAAGCCTTTGCCGGCTGGGATCATTTTGAGATTCATCTAGGGTTTGGCAAGGATGGAGAGATCCATGTTACCCAAGAAAGAATCACAGGCTCGACATCGACTGTTCCACTTTACCAAATTATCAGTGAACCTCAAGGAGCAGGTAGTGATGTTTTTGTGGCATATAATAATTTTGCCCGTGGTGGTAGAAAGCCAAAAATCGTATGCAGTAGCCAGATGGCAATTTTCACACAGTTATTGAGTGAAATTCGGTTTCGTCCTGAAAACCAAGAAACTCGCGCTCAAATACCGAAAATCACTAAGAATTATGTGCGTTGGTTGAGTGGCATTGTTTTTCTGGAGCCTGAACCTAATGCCATGCGCTTTTATGGACATAAAACCGATAAATTGCTCAAGAAACACGGCGAAAATATTTCGGGTGTTCTTTATACTCTATGCCAAGACGCGACGATTAAGGCTGAGATATTAGAATTTGTGAGAAGCCTTCCTGAACAAGACATTAAAGATATCAGCTTTATTGAAACGCCTCGTGGAGAAGTGATGGTGCAGTTAACTGAAACCTTTGGTGGCACATCAACTGCCTATGATGCCGCGACTCTTTCAGATGGCACATTAAGAGTTCTGTCGATTGCAGGAGTTTTGTTTTCGGCTCCAGAACAAAGCATTGTCGTTATTGAAGAAATTGATAATGGAGTACATCCTAGTCGAGCCGAAAGTTTACTGAAGCGGATGTCTAATATTGCACAACAACGTAATTTGCGAGTCCTGATTAGTAGCCATAATCCGGCATTACTTGATGCGTTACCGGATCAGGCTGTACCAGAAACCGTTTTTTGCTATCGTAGTCCTGATGATGGTTCGAGTCAACTGATCCGATTACGAGATATTCCCGACTACCCTGAATTAATTGCTCAAGGTTCGGTTGGACATCTGATGACAAGGGGTTTACTTGAACGGTTTGTGAAACATCATCCTGGACGTGAACAGAAGCAGCAAAAAGCACTGGAATGGTTAGCTTCTATCCGTGAAGAGATGGAGATCAGCGGATGAAGGCAGTGGCAATTGTTGATACCTCTATCTTTTGTGAGTTTCTGAATATTCCTAATATGAATAGCTCACAAGAGGAAGTCTTAAATGAATTTGAAAGACTTGTCTTTAACGATACATCATTTCTTTTGCCAATAGCTGCTGTTTATGAAACAGGCAATCATATCGCCCAATTACCGGATGGGAAAAATCGTCGCCGTTTCGCTCAAGCTTTTGTTAGGGAAGTTCAGAAAGCGATTAACGGAGAGGCTCCTTGGCAAATTCTGCGAGTTCCAACGGTTCAAGAAATTGGTATATGGTTGAATGAATTTCCTGACTCAGCGATGCGAACTGTAGGTATGGGAGATCTGTCAATTATTAAAGAATGGGAAGAAGCCAAAAAGAGGACTCCTTATCTACGTGTGTTTATTTGGTCTTTAGACAAAGACTTGAGAGGATATGACTACCAGCCATAATAATGTGAACCTGTAGGGTGTGTTAATTATTTACTGTTGATTGGTTTTGGAAACCAAACCCCTACTAATCATTAACAAAATTAGCAATAACCGGGAAATGATCAGAGGGAAGAACTCCTTGCCATTTCCGATCATCAACCGTCACCGTGTCTCGTCTGAGGCGACTATCGTAATAAATCGTATCAACAGCCGCAAACGCCTCACCTGTAAACCCATGAATACTTCGCTGTTTTTCTAATTCAACACCTGCAAAGGCATCCTGTAGAGTAATATAATTCGCTGATGACTCAGATAAGATTTCCCGTGGTAAGCTATCGGGTTCAGCATTAAAATCACCCGTAAGGAAGAGATAGGTATGATCACGATTGTGGTGAATTATGCGATCGCGGATTAGCGTTGCTCCCAGTTCCCGTGCCAAGGCACTGTTATAGTCCAGATGGGTATTAAAACAGGTGATCGTTTTAGTATCCTGCGCTACAGTAAATACTGCCCAGCTTGCCATTCGCGGTACAGGATTCCCCCATTCAGGAGTGATACTCCCAGCAATATCAGGCGTATCACTTAAGAAAAAATCACCACTGTCTAGGCTTATGAGACGGTCTTGGTTATAGAAAATCGCACAATATTCTCCTGTCCCTGTTCCCGTGCGATCGCCCCCAATACTTTGATAATTCGGTAAACGGCGATGTAAGTCAAGGATCTGGTGAGCTTTCCCTTCCTGTGTGCCAATAATATCTGGACGATACTCCTGAATCAGCGCCGCGATCGCATCACGCCGAATCCTCCAATCTTGGTTATCTGGGTCAGGTTTATCATAGCGGATATTGAACGTTATGATTTTAATGTTCATTTGTTATTTGTGATTTGTGATTTGTGATTTGTGATTTGTCATTCGTCATCCTCGCTCTTCGAGCAAGCAAGCTACCTCTATGTTCCCTGTTCAGTAGTTCCCTGTTCTCTATTCCTTATTGCCTATTCTCTAGGTCATAGTTCCCACGGAATCGCTATATAACATTTAGTTAACTTATAGTTAAGGCAAGGTTAAAGGTGTGTTAATATAATGGAAAACAGAAATTTAAGACAAGAGGTGAAATATGGCACAGTCCCCATCATCTGATTCCCCACAGATCAGCAAGCAAAACTTCCTTTACCCTCGATGCCGCTATTACGGCAAGTTTACGCCAGAGTATCTAGCCTTTAATGCCAACTTGCAAGAGTTTGCCCAGAAAGTGTCCTATGTTTCTGCCCTAGAAACTGGCGGCAAGATTTCCTCTGAACAAGCCTATCAGCAAGTGCGCTCACTCTGGAAGCAGTTGAAACATACTAAGGAATCCTTAGGCATTGGTCAAGCTAAACCCCCCAATACCTGATAGCTTTTGTATAAAATGGTAGTTTAAGATAAACTGTGAAACAGAATGCTGCAATTTTAGTCATTGAAGATGAAGAAATTTTGCGGGACATTATTCTTAATGTCTTACAGGAAAAAGGGTATCAGGCAATTGGCACGGGCGATTCTCGCAGGGGCTTACTCTTAGCCAAAGAGTTTGTCCCTGATTTGATTTTGTGCGATATTCGGATGCCAAAATTAGATGGGTATGAAGTTCTCAAAGCTTTACGCCAAGATGCCAAGACTAGGACGATTCCCTTGATTTTTATTTCGGCAGAAAAAAACCAAAGCGTTAGGCATATAGGGCAACAGTTTGGTGCGAATGGTTATCTGGCGAAACCTTTTACAACCGATGAACTATTAACGGTAATCGCTAATCAGATCAACTTTTATCAGTAAAGGCTAAAATTTTTCTTTCTGTGTCTATATTTATTTTTGATAATACCAATTATAAGTAGGGCGGGTTTGGTTGTTCAGTTATTTCACCAATAGCTGATTTTAGTTCCTAAACCCGTCCCGACAATAAATAAGGATCTACACTGCGTAGTAGTGCTGGCAAAATGTCTACCTGCAAGCCATGAATCGACGTAAAAAACGCTACTCGCTGAGATTTGTTGTTCGGAATCTTCGTCAATCGCTTTCAGTATTCCGCTATAGTGGACGCGCCTTGAAGTTAGTTTGGACAACCAATCACAGATTAACCTTGGTGCTAGCTATTTTAACCATCATAGCTGGATTATTACCCGCCGCGATCGCATACTTGGGTAAGTTGATTGTGGATACCGTGGTATTGGCGTCTCAGTCGGGGTTAGCCGCCCATCGTTGGCTAGCGCTAGGCTATGTCGGATTAGAAGCGATCGCAGTTATGATACTGGCAGGAAGTCAGCGAGGTCAAACCGTTTGCCAGTCGCTATTGCGGGTATTGTTAGGGCAACGGGTGAATGTGTTAATTCTAGAAAAAGCCTTAACCCTAGACTTACCCCACTTCGAGGACTCCGAATTTTACGACAAAATGACCCAGGCGCGGCGGGAAGCCTCCAGTCGCCCTCTAGCGCTAGTGACGCGGACGTTTGGACTGGTTCGGGATAGTCTGTCACTAATCACCTTTGGCGGACTACTGCTGCAATTCTCAACCTGGGCGGTGGCGATATTAGTCATAGCCGCAATTCCTCCCTTTATCGCCGAAACTCGCTTTGCTGGGGTAGCCTTTCGCTTATTCCGTTGGCGTTCTCCAGAAACCCGCCAGCAGCATTATTTGGAAACATTAATTGCTAGAGAAGATTACGCCAAGGAAATTCAGCTATACCAGCTTGGCGCTACCATGCTACAGCGCTACAACGATACATTCGGGCGCCTTTACCGAGAAGATAGAGATTTGACCATTCGTCGCGGTTTTTGGGGTTATTTGTTAGGATTACTGAGTACGCTGACATTTTATGGAGCCTATGCTTGGATTGTCATAGAAACCATCTTTGGTCGGATTTCCTTGGGCGACATGACCATGTATTTAACCGTATTTCGCCAAGGACAATCTACATTTTCCGCCATACTCACCTCCATTGGCGGTATGTATGAAGATAATCTCTATATTTCCAACCTCTACGAATTTCTAGAACAAGAGGTTCCCCAATACCAGGGGACAGCCACTCAGGGGATAAAACCAGGGGATGGGATTCGGTTTGAGAAGGTGTTTTTTACCTATCCTGGAAGTCAAAATCATGCACTTAAAGGGATTGACTTACACCTGAAACCGGGAGATAAGTTAGCCCTTGTCGGCGAAAATGGGTCAGGAAAGACAACGTTAATTAAATTATTAACTCGTCTCTATACGCCAGATTCGGGGCGCATTCTCTTAGATGGGTTAGATTTAAAGGAATGGAATATTGATACCCTGCGTCGCCGCATTGGGGTGATTTTCCAGAACTTTGTCCGCTATCAATTTACCGTCGGGGAGAATGTTGGCGTTGGGGATGTAGACTATTTGCAAGACAAAACCCGCTGGGAAAATGCGGCGGAGAAAGGCATGGCGAAACCCTTTATTGAATTAATGCCAGAAGGATTTAGCACCCAGTTGGGGCGATGGTTTAAAGGGGGACAGGAACTGTCTGGGGGTCAGTGGCAGAAAATAGCCCTGTCTCGTGCTTTTATGCGAACCGGTGCAGATATTTTAGTCTTAGATGAACCCACAGCCGCCATGGATGCAGAAGCGGAGGTGCGAGTCTTTAACCATTTCCGCACGATTACCCAGAATCAAATGGTAGTATTAATTTCCCATCGCTTCTCTACAGTACGGATGGCGGATAAGATTGTGGTGATGGCGGGGGGAGAAATAATTGAACAGGGAACCCATGAGGAATTAGTGGAACTTGGCGGACGTTATGCGCGGTTATTTTCGCTACAGGCGGCGGGATATCAATAGTTTGTCATTTGTCCTTTGTCATTCGTCCTTTGTGTGATTTAACAATTTGGGGTATTCCGTAGTTAGTGTGCTAAATTGTTAGTTTGATTTGCCTGAATATTGGACAGCAATAGATTTAACCATTTTTGCCCGGATTTCAATTCCTTTTAAGACGCTTAAAAGCCACAATCCTTGATTGGTAGGCTTTCTGGCTTATTAAAACTGATATTTTAGCACACTAAGTACGGAAGACCCAGCTTTACAATTGCCAAAGATATAGGTGATGCAATGATAAAGCAGTTAGCTCTGATAAGTTGGGGAAATATTGCTCTCATGAAAGGAGACGATAAAAAAGCAATACATTGCCTGATTGATCTGGCAAATCTCTACAAGGAATTAGAAGAGTATGATCAAGCAATTGAGTCTATACATATAAGCTTGCTAATTAACCGTAAAATTCACGACCCAAGACAGGATATAAAATGTTGGGAACTCTAGGATTTATTTATGCTCACCAAGGCAATTATGAAAAAGCCATTGAATGTCAAAAGCGAAATTTACGGATTGCACGAACAATTCAAGCCCGTCGAGAGGAAGGACATTTTTTGGGCAGTTTAGGAGAAGCTTATGAATCCCGAAAAGACTATCCTAATGCAATCAAGCACTATGAACAGAGTTTGACTATTGCGGAGGAAACACAAGAGTCATTGGGACAAACGATACTCTTGAGAAATTTGGGAAACATTTATTCCTCTCTGGAAGAGTATGCCCAAGCAATTAATTATTATAAACAGAGTTTAAATATTGCACGGAGAATACCAGATAGCTGGGAAGCAGAAAAAGTCATACTGAAGCTGGTCAAAGCTTCCTGTGCTTTGGGAAAGTATGACGAAGCAATTGATTACAATCACCAGCATTTCGTTCTTGTACAAGAAAGAGAAGGGGAACGAGGGGAGTGGGAAGGGGCCTGGGGGGTTAGGTTTCTCAATTGCCCAAAATATTGTTTAACTGCCAAGCGCAACTCATTAAAGCTATAATTAATAGAAATTAATTTAAAGGAAATAACTCTATGAGTGTAACAATTTCTGATGACATCTTACACGCAACTCAGATGTCAGAAGCAGAGTTCAAGCAAGAAATAGCTATTCTACTTTTTCAAACAGGCAAACTCACTCTCGGACACGCTAGCCATTTAGCTGGAATGGATAAAGTACAATTTCAACAGGTATTAGCTACCCGCAAAATCCCTCTCTATTGCTACGATGTCGAAGATTATCAGCTAGAACTCAGCAACCTGAGAGAACTGGGGGATTTGTGACTGTCGTTAGCAATACCTCACCCATTACCAACTTAGCTGCTGTAAATCAACTCAATTTATTGCAACAGTTATATGGTAATATCATCATTCCTGAAGCTGTATTTCAGGAATTAACTGGCATCGATAATCCTGTTCCTGGCGGAAATGAAGTGCAAACATTTGAATGGATACAGACAAGACAGGTAATCAATCGTGATCAAGTAACAGCACTTCGACTGGAACTCGATGAGGGGGAATGTGAAGCAATAGTCTTAGCGATGGAGTTAAATGCTAATCGATTGCTAATTGATGAACGTCGAGGTAGAACAATAGCTGTCAATTTAGGACTCAAGATTACTGGCGTATTGGGAATTCTGATAGTAGCCAAACGCCGAGGATTAATTAAAGGTGTCAAACCTATTCTTGATGACTTAATCAGGACAGCACGGTTTAGAG
The DNA here is from genome assembly GCF_046565525.1 of Coleofasciculus sp. Taxonomy (NCBI): domain Bacteria; kingdom Bacillati; phylum Cyanobacteriota; class Cyanophyceae; order Coleofasciculales; family Coleofasciculaceae; genus Coleofasciculus; species Coleofasciculus sp. The sequence continues at coordinate 17,219 of NZ_JBKHUP010000049.1, forward strand.
TGTCAGAGTCACTGTATACTCAGATTTTACAAGACGTTGCCGAGTAAAGCGATTCTTCCTCTTTAATCGCCTCCTCAAAAGGCTAGGTGGCTGGGAAGATGAACCCGAAGTCATTGATGAGATGATCGCAGAAATCATCAGCGATCGCGCCGCACACCCATTGAATCAAAAATGTTGACACACTTATAGTATGGGTAGACAAGACAATAGGAGAAGACAGTCATGAAAAAATACGTTTGCACCCTTTGCAACTACGAATATGATCCCGAAAAAGGTGATCCCGATGGCGGTATCGAACCCGGAACCGCCTTTGAGGATATCCCTGATGACTGGGTATGTCCCGTCTGTGGGGCGGCTAAATCAGATTTTGAACCCTTAGAATAATCATAACCCTGACTACTGCAAGCACTTTGTCTCTTAAAATTGTTGTTATCGGTGGTGGTGCGGCTGGTTTTTTCGGCGCGATCGCATCTGCATCCACCCATCCTCACACCCAAGTCATACTGCTGGAAGCTTCTAAAACGCCTTTAACTAAGGTGCGGATTTCTGGCGGTGGGCGCTGTAATGTCACTCATGCTTGTTTTGACCCCGCCCTTTTGGTACAAGCCTATCCGAGAGGGAGTAAAGCCTTGCGCGGGGCGTTTACTCGGTTTCAACCCAAAGATACGATCGCGTGGTTTGAAGCCCAGGGGGTACACCTGAAAACAGAAGCGGATGGGCGGATGTTCCCGGTTACGGATACATCCCAAACCATTGTTGATTGTCTATTCCATGCTGCTACAAGCGCAGGCGTTCAAATTCGCACCGCCACTCCAGTTAAATCCATTCGCTTCACCTCTGGGTTTCAAATCCAGTTAAAGACAGGGGAAATAATCGAGTGCGATCGCGTGCTTTTAGCAACCGGGAGTAACCCCCTTGGCTATCGCGTTGCTCAGGATTTGGGTCATACTATTCAACCCCCTGTCCCCTCTTTATTTACGTTTACAATATCAGACCCACGCTTACAGGATTTAGCCGGAATTAGTGTCAATGATGTTCGTTTAAAACTACCAGAAGCCGAGAAAAATGTCAAGGAACAAACGGGAGCCTTACTAATTACCCATTGGGGATTAAGTGGTCCAGCCGTCCTGAAAATGTCGGCTTGGGCGGCTAGATTTCTCCATGATTGTCACTACAAAACTCCCTTAATAATCAATTGGCTTCCCCAATACAACCAAGACTATCTCCGCCAGGTTTTACTAGCCGTTAAATCTCAACTTCCCCAACGTCATATCGGGACGAGTTGTCCGATTCCCATTCCGAAACGGCTATGGCAGAGTTTAATTAGTTACGTTGGTATTGATCAAAACCAACCCTGGGCAGAAGTCTCTAAAAAAGCACTGAATCAACTGATACAAGAACTCAATCAAGGACGTTACGTGATTCAAGGAAAGGGTGTTTTTAAGGAAGAATTTGTTACCTGCGGGGGAATATCTTTAAAAGAGGTAAATTTTAAAACTATGGAAAGTCGCTGCTGTCCAGGGCTTTACTTGGCTGGCGAAATTCTGGATATTGATGGGATTACGGGCGGATTTAACTTTCAGAATGCTTGGACAACGGCTTGGTTGGCGGGTCAAGCAATAGGGAAGATGTAGGGGTGGGTTTAGGGACTAAAGTTCGTTGGTTATTGATAACTGAACAACGAAACCCGCCCGGTTCTATCTAGGGGCAAAATGATTCATTATGTAGATCAAATCTGTCAGCATCGGAATTGTATTTTTTCAACGCAGAGGAGCGCAGAGGGTTACGCAGAGGGACGCAGAGGGGGTAAATGATTTGAGGGACAATTTTATCGGGTTTATAAGAAAATAAAATAATAGTAATTCCCGATTTTTTTTTGTAGAAAAATGCTATAATATATAATCTATGTCTTCAAACTTGTGAGGATAGAAGTATGTATAAAATCCTAATAGTTTCTGCCCTAACTTTGGTGACATTTGCCGGAAATGCTGTCAATGGCATAGCCCAGACATCGCCGCGATCGCCTGCATCTTCTCCAGACGTAGATCCCGGATATTATATTGACCTGAATCGGGCGAAAAATCTAGCCCGACAAGCGGCTGAACGTATTAATGGTGGATTGGGGCGATATCGGGCTGAAGCGGCGATGCATGGTCCGGTACAAGATGCACCTTATATAGAGAACGAGGATGGTACAGTAACGTTTACCTTTAAAGGACGCCCTCCCGGTGCGACAAGGTACACTGTAGAAACTAGCGTAACTGTTAATCAAAACAATGGAACGGTAACCGTTAACTATAATAGACCGATTGGCAATTAATTGAACCCGTTCCCAGAACTATCCATGGCTTAAGAATGAACCATGAACGATTAACCATGAATCCTGACTAAAATGAAATTTAGTGAACTGGTACAAAAACTTAATATAGACACCGATCGCACGAGTCTATCGGTTAATCCCAATTGTAATCCAGAGATTCAAGGTATCGCCCCCATTGATCAAGTCACCAAGGGTGCGATCAGCTATATTGAGGGAGCGAAGTTTGCCGCAAGGGTGAAAACCATCAAGGCGAGTGCTTTAATTTTACCCTCAAATGAAGAGTTACAACGACAAGCCACAGAACGCGGTATCGCTTGGATGGGGGTATCTGAACCCAGACTATTATTTGCCCGTGCGATCGCGCTTTTCTATCAACCCTGGAAACCTGCACCGGAAATTCACCCTAGCGCTGTGATTCACCCAGAGGCGCAGGTAGGGGATGGGGTTTATATTGGGGCGCATGTGGTGATTCAGGCGGGGGTGAAGATTGGTGATCGGGTTTGTATTCATCCGAATGTGGTGATTTATCCCGATGTGAAAATCGGCGATCGCACCATCTTACATGCTAACTGTACCATTCATGAACGTAGCCAAATTGGGGCGGATTGTGTAATCCATAGCGGTGCGGTAATTGGTGCGGAAGGGTTTGGTTTTGTCCCCACTAAAGAGGGGTGGTTCAAAATGGAACAATCGGGGTATACCGTTTTAGAAGACGGAGTGGAAGTGGGATGTAATACGGCGATTGACCGTCCGGCGGTAGGAGAAACTCGGATTGGTCATCATACTAAAATTGATAACTTAGTCCAGATTGGTCATGGGTGTCAAGTCGGGGGTGCTTGTGCGATCGCGGCGCAAGTCGGTTTAGCTGGAGGTGTGAACGTCGGGAATCAGGTGATCCTCGCCGGTCAAGTGGGGATTGCTAATCAAGCCAAAATTGGTGACGGCGCGATCGTAACGGCGAAAACAGGCGTTCATAATAATGTAGCAGCCGGGGCGATTGTCTCTGGTACTCCCGCTGTTCCCCATAAATTATATTTAAAAGTATCCGCGATTTATAATCGGTTACCAGAAATGTATCAGATGTTGAAGCAATTACAGAAACACAAGGGATGAGAGAGTGTTGAGCCTGTAGGGGCGGGTAATGGAACTTTCTTGTCGCTATTGATAGTAACCTTTGTACAAAACCCGCCCTGACCGAGTTTTTAATTTCTGTAAAATTCTTTCCCGAAAATTCATTTATACGTTATATTGACTAGGCTGGGCTATGGCTTTGATCCGTTTCCAATGACTAATTCCCATTGTCAGATTTAGCCGAGTGTCTCATTGTCAGTCGCATTGAATCGTCAACGAATTTATACAATCCTTGACTAAGTTCATCGGCTTTCTGCTCAAGATTGGAGAAGATTTCATTCATGGTGTGAGCATAGGGTTGTACTAGATGTTTTGAGTTTGCTGGAATACGGTCGAGCACTTCATCTATGAGTAATTGGGTCATATCCGCTACCAGATCCCAAGCTACATCTACACTAGGAAAAACCATAACACATAAAGGCACGAGTTCTTGTTCCACTGCTGCCATACTTTCCTCTAGCACACACAACCATAAATAGCTTTGGAACATATTTAGATCTCTGGTTGTAGAGGCTGTTACACCTGGGTCAATTAGTCCACCTCGACGGCTTTGATGATGAGGGAATAATTCGATGCATTGACTGTAAACTTTGTTGGCAATTTCGTGACTGAGCGGTAGCATCTGTTCGACAATGGCTAAGATAGGTGAACTCGGCTCATGCTGGGCAGCAGCTGAACATACCCGTCTCCAGGGAATACAAGCTTGCTCTTCGATAAACTTCAGATAGGGGCTGATCAACACTTGCTCGGCAAGGGTGAGTTTTTTGAGGATTAATGCGGCACTGAAGTGAAACTGGGTATTGATAAAGCCAATTGTGCGCGGGTCTTTTGAGACGAGATGTTGCTCTTGAAGTTCCAATAATGAGGGTTCAATCTCCGTGTAGAGCTGTTCAATAGCAGGTAGTTCTAGGGCTTGTTTCGCCCAATTTGCAAAGACTTTGCTTGAGAAATCAATTACTTTTTCGGAGTTATTTTGAGTCAGTGTCAATCGCATTGCAGCTAGGGATGAGGTAGATGGCGATTGCTGCAAGTAAACATCCATTGCCTTGGAATAAGCCTTTGCTCCAAACTGAGCCAATCGCCGAGCTTCAGCTAAATTCACAACATTAGGGACATAAGAGAAAAGAGCATTGGTTTTCATCCCAGCGCGTTCACAGTGGATTTGGACTAAGCGCCGCATTTCGGCAACGGTTTGAATTCGCCCTTCTCTAGAAGATGCTGCTATCAAATCAGTGGGAGTCAACCCCCCTTCTATTGAAGATAGAGTTGACAAGTCTGGCACGTAACGTTCCGCCCATAGCTTGACGAGGGGTTCGACTGAACTTTTTTTGACCAGTTGAGTAGTTTTCAGCATAATTCAGGAGTCGGGTTATCAGAGCAATGGTTGTGGGCAAGCTGTCCTCATGTCAACTTCGCCGCATTTGCTGATTATTTTTTATATCCACATCATAACTTCATAGTAAAAAAGTGGTGTAAAGCCTATTTAAATATTTCTGTGTGTTTTTTTTTATTCCGGTTAAATAGGTGACGGATGAAAAAACTGCCTGACTTAACGTGGCGATTAGCGCGGATGGTATTGCCATGAGGGGTAGTCGCTAGGGTGTACATTATACCAAATCCAATGAAGTGACCTCCCTTTATCTCTTAGGTAGTAGATTTGTAGAGACGTTCCGGCGGAACGTCTGTGCTAACTCACGCTGACGACTGAACAAAGCTAGGCGATGATCTTAAAGATTCCCCAAAGGAAAACATCAGCCCAGAGGAGAGCGATTTTTGCTTCACGGGTAACTCAATTATAAACTCTGTCCCTTGACCCGGTTGGGATATACAGGTCAATTTACCCCCATGTTTATCCACTACAATTGAATGGGAAATCGATAACCCTAAACCCGTCCCTGTGCCAATGGGTTTGGTGGTAAAGAAGGGATTAAATATTTGATTTTGAATCGCTTCGGGGATACCCGGGCCATTATCCTCAATCCGGATAATCACCCGTTCGCTCGATTGAGGTTGCTGGGATTTGTTTTCCGGTGACTCCTCTAACGGTACAACAGGAAACTGAGAACTCACTTGGGTGCAAATCGTAATTCTTCCGGGTTCAGGTTGGGAGTGTAACGCATCAATAGCATTTCCCAGAATATTCAAAAACACCTGATTAAGCTGACTGGCGTAGCATTCCACTGATGGTAAGTGACCATAGTGTTTATGAACTTGAATTTCTGGACGATCAAGTGTTGATTTGAGTCGATGCTGTAAAATGAGTAATGTGCTTTCAATGCCGTCATGGATATCCACCGGCTTAATCTCCGCCTCATCCAAACGGGAGAAATTCCGCAGGGATAGCACAATTTGGCGGATGCGATTGGCACCCTCTTGCATGGAGTTCAAGAGTTTGGGAAAATCTGCCCTCACAAAGTCTAAATCAATCGCCTCAATCTCTGCTTGAATCTCGGCAACTGGTTCGGGATAATTCTTAGCATAGAGTTGTAATAAATGCAACAACTCAGTCCCATATTGACGAGTATAGGTAATATTCCCAGCAATAAAACTAATCGGGTTATTGATTTCATGGGAAATTCCCGCAACCATTTGACCCAAACTGACCATTTTTTCCTGTTGAATGAGTTGGGTTTGAGTCTGCTTGAGTTGATGTAAGGTTTGCTGGAGATCGTGGTTTTTGACTCGTAACTGATGTTCAGATTTCCGCAAGGCTTCCTCAGCTTGTTTGCGATCGCTAATATCCCGGATAATCGTGGAAAACACCTCCACCTCTCCGGTTGCGCCTTGGTGCGCCATCACCACCTGAGACACGGGAATTTCCCAACCCTGTTGATGCAGGAGTGAGGTTTCACCCTGCCATACTTTGTCTTGGATCGCTTTGGGTAATCCTTCCTCTAACAAATGCTGCTTCACCGACTGGGGATGAAAATCCCAAATCTGCAAATGGCTGATCTCCTGTTCTGGATCAAGTCCCACCATTTGCCGACCCGCCTGATTAATATAGAGGAAAGTCCCATCAGGTTCACAAATACTGACAAAATCGGTGGTACTTTCTAGGATCGCGGTCAATCGCGCCGTTTTTTGTTCCGCTTGCTTACGCTGGGTGATGTTGGTACTGGTACTCACCACCCGATAAATCTGTCCAAGTCGATCGCGCAGGGGGGTTAGTGTGGTAATCCACCAACTTTCTTGTCCCTGTACGCCAAAACATTCTTCATAAGAGATTGATGTTCCCGTCTGAACACAGGTGTTGTAGCGTTCGCTTATGGTTACTGCCAGGTCTGGTGGTAAGATAGCATCCAGGGGTCGATCGCGTAGTTGTTCGCCTGGGATACCGATTAAGTGTTCGTAAGCCGGATTCACATCCACATAACGGAATTGCCAAGAGGGATTGGGTTCACTCTGGCGTTGATGAACATCGACGACACTAATTGAGTTTTCTACACCATTGAGGATACTGCTTAAAAATTGTTCTCTTTCTTGTAAGGCTTCCTCGGCTTGTTTGCGATCGCTAATGTCGGTAATCATTCTCAGCACCCCGACAAAGCTACCCTGATCATTAAACAGTGGCGTCGCGGAAATAATCGCCCACAGATCTGATCCATCTTGGCGGCGAAACTTGAAATCGTAGCGTTCCTGTATTCCTTGACGGCGACGTTCTAAGTAGGTTTGGATCAGCGCCTGGGATTCGGTGTCAATAAAATCAAACAGCGATAGCCCCAGCATTTCTTCAATGGGATAACCCAGCATTTGCGCCATGCGAGTATTAGCAAAGGTGATTTGGTTATTCGCATCAAACACCCAAACCCCCTCGGATGCGGTTTCCACGATACAGCGATAATGACGTTCCGATTCTCGCAATGCGGCTTCGGCTTGCTTGCGTTCAGTGATATCTTCAACAATCCCCAATATATACTGTGGCGTACCTTTTTCGTCCAGCAAGGGGACTTTTTTGGTATTGACGATGCGTTCTCCCCGATGGGGCGTGTTGAGGGGAGCTTCGGGAATATCAACTAATTTACCATCGGTGAGAATTTGTCGGTCTTTCGCCCGTAAGAGTCGGGCTTGTTCGTAAGGTAAAAAATCATAGTCATTCTTACCCAACACTTGTGCTTTCGAGTAACCCAACAGTTCTTCGCTGGTTTTGTTCCAGCACATCACCTGCAAATCTTTGGCATCTTTGATAAAGACACCGACAGGGAGATTCTCCACCACGGAGTTGAGGAAGGCTTGTGTCTCCCGCAATTGGATTTCAGTTTGTTTGCGCTCAGTAATATCCAGGATCACACCATCGAGCCATTGGACAACACCGTTCTCATCCAGAATCCCTTGACCCTGATCATAGACCCAAGTGATTTTGCCATCAGCACGGACAATCCGGTACTCAATCGTATAGGGGTGTTGGCTGTCAATACTTTGCCACACACTCTCCTCAACGCGGCGGCGATCTTGAGGATGGATAATACTGTGAAAAGAGCGTACTCGATTGTGAATAAACTCAGACGCTTCATAGCCAGAAATAGGCTGAATCGCTGAACTTAGAAACGTCATCGTCCCAACCGAGTCCCAGGTACAACGGTAAACAGCGCCCGGAATATTGGCAACTAACGTCTGAAATCGGGCTTCGCTCTGTTGCAGCGATTCGGGTGTCTGTTGGTCTTTGGTGGAGTTTGGGGTGGATTCAAGGGAATTGGGTAGAATAGCCATGATTTTCTCCACACTCAGATGGGTGGCTCAACTATTGCGAGGGTTTTGAGGGAGTGGACGGTTGAATGCTTAAAATTTTATTAAATTTTATCGTCCTGACCATAAATAAGACTAATAAATTTCCCAGTATGAGATTATCCCTGTTCATGTAACTAATTGTAAAGCCCTTGGCTCAAATTACTTGCCTATCACCCAGCGCACCCAAGCCTGTCAGTAGTAGGAGCGGTCAATTCTGAGATGCTGATCCGAGGAGCAGTTGACCGTTGGCAAGGAACTAAGTCTCTATGATAAGGCAAGTGAGGGACTCGAAACAGATGTGCTAATTTTTCTCTCAATAAAACTATTCCGTGGAAGGTAGAGACTTAAATGGCACCTCTGGGAGCATTGGTAGCTTGGATTACAGTTTTGAGTTTTTCCCTAGGGGCGGGTTTTACTATTATCCTTATTTTTCTCGCCCTGATATTACTAAACCTATCCCAAGAATTAGCCTAAATTATGCTAGAATTTTGTTAAAATTGATACCAAAAAGAATTGAGTAAAAGTTCAGATTGAATCTGGTATAGTATCAAGTTATATTTTTCAGTTAATTACGCTACAAAATAACAATTTTCGCAAAAGAATACTCTCTTATATAGAGAAAGACAACTTGCCACACTCGGACTGTTTGATTGATGGATAAGCCAAATATTTAACGAAACCAATAGCGCTCTACAAACTCCGAAATCCTCTGTGCTTAGATAGTTAAGGAGTGGCAAGCTGCCCAGGTAATGGGATCGCTATTTTGTCACTGTTTAGTAACGTCTGAGTAAGCTTTGCATAACACTGATGCAAATCGCAAATAGCTTCAGTTGGCGTTCCGTCGCCAAAACCAATCAGTCGAGATAGAAAGGGTTAAATCCTCCTCTTAGACATCAAAATTGGGCATTTCTTAGCAAAAACAACCATTTTGACCCAGGATTGACATAAATCTGGATCAATTACAGCAAGCCAAGTTTGACCTTGATGTAGTTAGACAGCGTTCGCTTATCTTTGTCTGCTTCCTGTTTAAGCTGCTGCTTTTGCTCGATCGTCACTTTGATCGTAATCGTGGTTCGTTTCATTTACGTCTAGCCATCTCACCTTCTCTACAGTAATACTTTAGTATAAAAAAGTAGTAAAAAGTGTTACCTAATAAAACAAATATTAAGAAATTAATAATTGCTCAGGTTGAACAAATATCCTGAAGGGAACCTGTAACGATTTGATCATAAAGATTGTTGATAAGCATAAACAAAATGCCATGAATCGATCAGTGATTTGAGGCAACAGTCTATAGCTAGTCATCGGTGGCAGTCGTCTATTTTAGAATTTGCCGTCACTCAATCCCTATCAAATTAATAAGCCATCTAAATGTTCCCCTAGAACCCAGCATTTTACCTCTTAAAGATTAAATTTTGCAGTAGTCTGATAATGTTATGGCTTATAAACTTTCACAAAGTTGTACTGGGTGTGATACCTGTCGCTCCCAATGTCCAACGGGTGCAATCAAAATCAAGGATAACCAGACGTGGATTGATCCAAATCTGTGTAACAACTGTGAAGGGTATTATCCCGAACCTCAATGCGTGATTCACTGTCCGATTAGTTCTCCAGTTCCCTCTCAAGGAAAAAAGGGACGATACAAGCTCAATGAAAGACCTCCCACCAGTCCCGACTTATTTGCCAATGACAAAACCAATCCATTTGCCTCTTCCATCGTCATCTGGGAAGCGTGCAACCTATTAGCACAGGGACTCTCTCTTCTTTGGCACACTGATGCTTCCGGAAAACTCTGTTATCAGCGACAGGTTAGTCATGGTAAATGTAAAGTAGACTTCTGCCTAACCGATACATTCGATACAGACTCGACTGAGGCTTTATCCGCTGACAAAGCACAGGCGACGCTTGAGGCGATGGATATCAAAGCCACCTGTCTCCATCTCATTTATGCTGCATACGCGACAGCATTGGAAAAACCTTGGCAAGAAGAGTTTACCCTCAACGATGTGCAAATTGAGAACTATTTGGGATTAGAGAAACGCACAGATTTGAGTAAAGCGGCTAAATTAAGTTTGATCAAACAGCTTGCCCAGCAGCCCTGCAAAATTAGCATCGGCGCTCATTGGTCAAAGCAAGGCAAAGTCCCAGAATTTAGCATTCCCCAAAGCCGTTTGTGGCATCTACAGCCAATTGAACATCATTTTCAAGAAGACGAACAAGGATATAAACATTTGGTTGGCTTAACCTTTAGGGTTAGGGCTGGGATTTGGGCAAAGTATTTTTTAAATCGGCAAGGCTGTCAAAACCGAACCGCCTTCTATCAATATGGTAATCTGCCTCAATCCTTACTCAGCGCCGTGATGAGTAACTGGCAACATCATGAAGGGGCGACGCGGATGATGTTGTGGCTGCTGTTTAAAACCAGAATCGGTAAACGACAGCGGATTACCGTACCCACATTAATGCGAGTAGCTTATGGTGAGGACAAACTCCTGCGGGCGTCTTCCCAACGAGATGAACGGAAACGTCTGGTGCGGACATTTGAAACTGATTTAGAGGTTCTCAGTCATTATGGACTTAAACCTGTGTTTGATCCGGTGACGTATTTACCAGAGATTCAACCGATGTGGGCGAAATTAGGGGATCTCCCCGACGATGCTGATGCGGCGCTAGAGTTTTGGATTCAAGATGGAAATAGTAAGAGGCGGTTAACCGATGCAGCGCCCCGTGGCAAGTGGAATCTGTTAATGAAAGCCCGGATTTTATGGTTTGAACTGAAGGCAGAATGGGAACATGCGCTGACTACCGTTGAGCCGAACAAGGTACGATTGACAAAACGCAAAACTAAATCCCATTCATCGCCTGTACTTTCGGGCGCAGATATTATTGCGGCGAGAAAACACAACCAACTCAGTCAACGAGACTTGGCGCAATTGACGGGTAAAAGCCAAAGCTGGATTCGGGATATTGAAAAGGGGCGTTTTCAGATTAAATTAGAAGACCAACGGCTGTTGCAGAAAGTGCTGGGTTTGGCTGAGTTGAATTCTGGATAATAGTTCAGGGATAGAATAGATGTAGAGACGTTGCATGCAACGTCTCTATCATGATGGGTTCTTATCTATAGTGGTAGGTGGGCATTGCCCACCCTACATATAAGCTTAATTATCAAGTAGGAATTGAAGCCACGCGATCGCATCCGGTTGTTTCCCGATTTCTTGTATCATTATCCTATCCCTCTCATTGTATTTAATTAGGTTCGTAGGGTGCGTTAGCGGAGCGTAACGCACCATTGCTATAACTGACCAGATAGCGAAATCAAAGGTCAAGTCAGGGCGGGTTTAGTCACATCTGGGTGCAACCAAAAAGATAATAGTGAAACCCGCCCCTACACAGACGCCAGGTTCTTTTACTCAGAACGCCGATCAATCAGGACTTCACCCCCATCGCGATTTAGTTTCAATTGAATCACTCCCTGAAATTCAGACTTAATCACCCAGTAACTGACAGTTCCCAGAACCACAGGTGTCAGCAGAATATGCAAGGCAAAAATGATTTTAGCAGCACTCAAGTTCCGTTGTTTGGTCATTTCGATTAACCTCTTAACTCAACTGCTTCTTACTATCGCCGTTGCAATTAAGAGATTACGCTGAAACTTAGGCTAACATGGCTAACATAGCCTAACATTCGTCTCATGCAACCGTTACCCCAGGACTTTTTGACCAAAATTGCTCGCGACTATGACCTTTCCCCGGAACAGGAAGAGGCATTTGTGGCACGTTTCAGTCGTCAGGGGGATGTAGACGCGATCGCGGAATCTCTTCATATCTCTCCGGGTGCCTTTCGCACTCGCATGAGTGGTGTCTATAAAAGGTTCAGCATTGGTGGTAAGAGTCCAAATAAGGTTCCGAAACTGAATCATTTGCTCATCCAGAAGTATCAAGCCTCTCATCCAAATTCAACTCCTCAGACTCCTACTCATGAGGTAGAGATTGATACCCTGGTGCAAGAAATACGCCAGAAAATCAAACCCAGCATTCAAAAGGATTGCGGCACAATGAAGGTGCTGGACATGACTCAACCTATTGGCTTGAAGGATATTTATACTAAAGTCAATATTCTAGAAAAAGTCATTGGGCGTAGGCGGTTAGGGATTAATGAATTGATGCAAGGTTGTCACAATGTACTAAATCTAAGGTTTTGACGGATAAAGTTCCTATTTTTATTACGCTGAAGCAATTTGCCGAAACGCAAAATCAGCCAAGTCTGACCGCCTATATTAATCAAATTTTCGATAACGGCAATGTTACAGAAAACCAAGTCTCTGCAATTCTTCAACACGGAAGAGGGTTAATTCTGCTAGATGGCTTAGATGAGGTTAGGGAAGAGGATGCTGATCGCGTCTTAACTCAGATTCAAGCTTTTACTGAAGAGTATGATGCTAATACATTTGTGATTACTTGCAGGATTGCTGCACGAGAGTATACCTTTGAAAAGTTCACAGATGTTGAGGTTGATGATTTTGACGATAAGCAGATTCGCACATTTGCTACGAAATGGTTTCAGGCTAAACAATCAGATTTAGCTGACTATTTTATAGAACAATTAGAAGATAACGAACCTATTAAAGAACTGGCAAGCAATCCACTGTTGTTGACGTTACTGTGTATAGAATTTGAAGATTCTGGAGAATTTCCAGCTAACCGTGCTGAATTGTACAGTCGAGCTATTCATACACTTTTGCGGAAATGGGATGCGAAGCGGCGGATTGTACGAGAGCAGGTTTACAAGAAATTGTCAGTCCAGCGTAAAGAGGATTTATTGAGTGAAGTTGCTTTCGCAACCTTTGAGCGGGGAGAGTATTTATTTAAGCAAAGAGACGTTGAGCAGTATATTGCTGATTACATTCGCAATTTACCCGATGCTAAAACTGATCCGGAGGCGTTGTTATTAGACAGTGGGGAAGTTTTAAAGTCGATTGAAGCCCATCATGGGTTATTAGTAGAACGGGCGAGGGGTATTTATTCGTTTTCTCATTTGACGTTTCAAGAGTATTTTACGGCAAAATGGTTTGTGTACCATGCTGATTGGCAAGGTTTAGTCGAGCATCTGACAGAGGTACGCTGGCGGGAAGTATTTATTATAGCCGTTGAGATGTCGCTAAATGCTAATGATTTGTTGATTTTAATGAAACAGCAAATTGATGCAATTATATTGGATGATGAACAGTTGTACCAGTATCTTCTAAGATGCGCCCCTAATAAAACCTTAAAAGGTGACGTTCAATACAATTCTTTAGTGGTTAGAGAATATTACGAGACTTGGACGTGGCTATTAAGCTTTAATAAAAATAAATGCTTCAACACTCCGCAGATAAATGTGCTGCGACGGTACTACCAAGCGAATAAACTACTAATGGATTGTTTGAATAGTAGTTGTGCAGTATCTCCAGAAGTGCGCCAAGAGATTGAAAAAAACTTACTATTCCCCATCCCTAAAATTGAAAAGCGCAAATCCCACGCCAACTGAACTCAACCCCATCACCCATTCCCTAATCCAAACTCAATCCTATTCGCAGAACTCTCTAATTTCATTTGAATAGCACTGATTTAAAGTACGCCCCGACACCCGCCCGGAGTTCAAACTCCGGGCTAAAAGCTCAAGTCCACTAAAGTGGACTAAAACTCTTAATCCGAATGGTACTAACTTAACTCTAATAGATAGTGTCTATCCTATGACATAGCAAGAGTTCCGGCGATTCCAAAAGGCTTAAGTTAGTGCCATTATTCTTAGTCCAGTCAGCTTTAGCTGACTTTCGCTTTTAGCCTTGGGTTTAAACCCAAGGCGGTTGATGAGACTTACCCCCAAACCCCTCTGCTTTCCCTCTGCGCTTTCCCTCTGCGCCCCTCTAAGTTTCCCTCCCAAATACCCGCAAGTAACCCCAATCAATCAACCAATCGCACATCCACCTGATCACCAGTTGTCAATCCGTACTCATAACCACTATGATTTAGCCGTAAGCGAAAACGCCAACGATACGTTAAATCAGATACAGCACAGAGAGAAATTCTATGGTAAGGGTTCACTGCCAACAATAAAGAGGATGAGAAGACAGTACCCTTTATCTATGCAACAGGCAGACAGAACAGAAGAACCCCACTTGAAAAATTCTAACCTTAACTGCCAAAATGCCAGCAAACGCTTAGAGAGGAGACAACTAGAATGCTAGAAGCCTATCGCCAACACGTTGCAGAACGCGCCGAACTCGGCATTCCCTCCCTACCCCTAGACGCCAAGCAGACGACTGAACTGTGCGAACTGCTGAAAAACCCGCCACCGGGGGAAAAAGAAACCCTGATGCACCTAATTCGCGATCGCGTTCCTCCGGGTGTTGACGAAGCCGCCTATATTAAAGCAGGCTTCCTCACCGCCATTGCCAAAGGCGAAATCACCAGTCCCCTAATCAGTCACCAAGGTGCCGTAGACCTTTTGGGGACAATGGTAGGCGGTTACAACGTCCAATCCCTGGTCGATTTACTCAAATCCCCTGACAACCCCTTAGCATCAGAAGCCGCCGTCGAACTGAGTAAAATCACCTTGGTGTATGATACCTTCAACGATGTCCTCGCCCTCTCAGATGTCAATCCCTACGCCAAACAGGTCATTGATGCTTGGGCAGAAGCCGATTGGTTTATCCGCCGTGCTAAACTCCCCAAAGCCATCACCGTCACCGTATTCAAAGTACCGGGAGAAACCAACACCGATGACCTCTCCCCCGCCACCCACGCCACCACCCGCCCGGATATCCCCCTACACGCCTTGGCGATGCTAGAATCCCGGATGCCGGATGGGTTAGAAACCATAGCCAAGCTGAAAGAAAAAGGCTATCCTGTGGCTTACGTTGGGGATGTTGTCGGTACAGGTTCCTCCCGTAAATCAGCGATTAACTCCGTACTTTGGCATATTGGGGAAGATATTCCCTACGTTCCCAATAAACGCGCAGGCGGGTATATTTTAGGAAGTGCGATCGCGCCTATCTTCTTTAACACCGCCGAAGACTCCGGTGCATTAC
Source organism: Coleofasciculus sp. (assembly GCF_046565525.1). Classification (NCBI taxonomy): domain Bacteria; kingdom Bacillati; phylum Cyanobacteriota; class Cyanophyceae; order Coleofasciculales; family Coleofasciculaceae; genus Coleofasciculus; species Coleofasciculus sp. The sequence goes on from NZ_JBKHUP010000049.1 coordinate 32,464, forward strand.
CCATCGAGTGCGATGTCACCCAGATGGAAACCGGAATGGTGATTACCATCCATCCTTATAAAGGCGAAATCACCAACGAAGCCGGAGAGGTCATTTCCACCTTTAAACTCAAACCCGAAACCATCCTCGATGAAGTCCGCGCAGGTGGACGCATTCCCCTGTTAATCGGGCGGAGTCTCACCGATAAAACCCGTGAGGCTTTGGGATTAGCCCCCAGTACCCTCTTCACTCGTCCCACAATGCCAGAGGATAGCGATAAAGGCTTTACCTTGGCACAGAAAATGGTGGGCAAAGCCTGCGGATTACCCGGAGTGCGTCCCGGAACCTCCTGCGAACCCTTAATGACTACCGTTGGTTCCCAAGATACCACAGGTCCGATGACACGGGACGAACTCAAAGAACTCGCCTGTCTGGGATTCAGCGCCGATTTAGTCATGCAGAGTTTCTGCCATACCGCCGCCTATCCCAAACCCGTAGATATCACCACCCACAAAGAACTACCCAACTTCTTTTCTACACGCGGTGGTGTCGCCTTGCGTCCAGGGGATGGGATTATTCACTCCTGGTTAAACCGGATGTTATTACCCGATACGGTAGGAACAGGTGGCGACTCTCACACCCGCTTTCCCTTAGGGATTTCCTTCCCCGCCGGTTCCGGGTTAGTCGCATTTGCAGCGGCTTTGGGGGCTATGCCATTAGACATGCCCGAATCCGTATTAGTCCGGTTTACGGGTGAATTGCAACCGGGAGTCACCCTGCGGGATATTGTCAATGCGATTCCCTATGTGGCGATTCAACAAGGCAAATTAACCGTTGCTAAAGAGAATAAGAAAAACGTCTTCTCTGGACGGATTATGGAGATGGAAGGCTTACCCGATTTAAAAGTTGAACAAGCCTTTGAACTCACCGATGCAACGGCAGAACGGTCTTGTGCTGGCTCAACCATTAAGCTAGGTAAAGAAACGATTTCTGAGTATCTGCGTTCTAATATTGCTCTATTGAAAAATATGGCAGCGCGAGGCTATCAAGATGCTCGTACCATTATGCGCCGTGTGGCTAAAATGGAGCAATGGTTGGCAAATCCGGAGTTAATGTCTGCGGATGCCGATGCTGAGTATGCCGATATCATCGAAGTCAATTTGAACGAAATCACAGAACCCATTGTCGCCGCACCCAATGACCCAGATAATGTCAAATTAATGTCCGAATGTGCTGGAGACAAAATTGACGAGGTGTTTATTGGGTCTTGCATGACCAATATCGGACATTATCGCGCGGCTGCCAAAGTCTTAGAAGGTGCAGGAAAGGTAAAAGTGCGCCTATGGATTTGTCCGCCTACCCGAATGGATGAAAAGCAACTGCGGGAAGAAGGGATTTATGATACCTTTGCCGCTGCGGATGCACGGACAGAAATGCCGGGATGTTCTCTATGTATGGGAAATCAGGCGCGAGTTGAAGATGAGGCGACGGTATTTTCAACCTCGACTCGCAACTTCAACAATCGCATGGGCAAAGGTGCGCGAGTGTATTTAGGTTCTGCGGAATTAGCCGCCGTTTGTGCGCTGTTGGGACGGATTCCCACAGTTGAGGAATATACGGCGATTGTGACGGAGAAGTTGAATCCTTTTGCTGGTGATTTGTATCGGTATTTGAATTTCGATCAAATTGCTGGGTTTGAGGATGAAGGACGAGTGATTCCGTTGTCAGAAATGCCCAAGATTGAGGATATTTTGGGGATGCCGACAGCGGCGAGATAATTTAAGGTAGGGTGGGCAATTGCCCACCTGAATTGTTGTTTGATTTTTATAAAATTAGAAAATGGCTCAACTCTTTCCATCTGAAGCAAATATCTCAAAGTTAAAAGTAAAACCAACTAAAGGTGAACGATGTTTACTAGATTGTTTGAAGGAAACTTTAGATGATCGGTTTGAAATATATTATCAACCATTTCTGAATGGAGATCAGCCAGATATTATCATCATGCGAAAGAACTATCGTGTGATGATTGTAGAGGTTAAGGATTGGGATTTATCATCATATTATATAGATAGTAAAAAGCAATGGAAATTAAAACAAAATAATTCGATTTTAAAATCACCAATTGCTCAAGTTAAAACTTACAAAAACAATTTATTCGATTTACATATCGAAAATTTGCTGGAGCGAAAAATAGAAAATGATAAATTTTATGGAATCGTGTCTTGTGCCGTTTATTTCCATAAAGAAGATAAAAACAGTTTAAGTATATTTTTGGCAAATGGTTTTGAGTCTGAAAAGGATAGGGAGTTTATAAAAGTTTTTGGTAGAGATTCGCTGAATCCTGAAAAACTCAGGATAATCCTTAGTGATGCACAGCTCTATCAGAGGTCATCACTTTTCGACGAACAAATTTACAATAGTTTTAGAAGATACCTTCAGCCACCGTTTCATACAATCGAACAAGGGATAGAAATTAACTTAACGGCTAGACAGAAAAAATTAACTCTTAGTGAGCCTCGCCCAAGGCGAAAGATTAAAGGAGTTGCTGGTTCTGGAAAAACACTAATATTAGCACGGAGAGCTGTCAATTCCCATAAAAGAACTGGCGATAAAGTATTGATACTTACTTACAATATAACTCTGAAAAACTACATTCATGACAGAATTAGCGAAGTCAGAGAAGAATTTAGCTGGAATAGTTTCTATATAAATAACTACCATGATTTTATAAATGCAGAGTTAAATAACGTAGGAATAAAAATTGATGTACCAGAAAACTTTGAGACTTGGAGTAGTCCTGATAAAACACAATACTTTGAAGAAAATTATTACTCAAACAAAAATTTATTTGAAGGAATAAAGCAGAAGCTAAGAAAGTATAACGCCATATTGATAGATGAGCTTCAAGACTATAAGGAAGAATGGCAAACAATTATCATGAAATTCTTCCTGGCTGAAGATGGCGAGTATGTAGTATTTGGGGATGTCAAGCAAAATATATATAAAAGAGCGTTAGATGAATACAAAGATTATAAAGCTGTAGGTATGCCTGGGGCTTGGAATGTTTTAAATGAATCCTTTAGACTATCAACTAAAGTGGCACATATAGCGGAAAAATTCCAAGAAACCTTTTTTCAAGAAAAATATAAAATAGATAAAGTTAAAATCATAAAAAACAACAATAACAATAAACCAGAAGTATTTGATTATTTAGATTATATGAAAAATACTTCACTGAATATAGTAGTCGATAATATTTACAACAAAATAAATAAATATAACATACATCCTAATGATATTTGTTTTTTATCATTTACTATACAAACAGTAAGAGAGATAGATTACTTTATAAGAAATGATAAACACGAAAAAACTAAAGTTATGTTTGAATCAAAGGAAATCTATGATAAAATTATGTCTGATAAAGCCAAATATACAATATCAAAAATTGAAATAAAAGAAATAGGTGAAAATAAAAAGGCAAATTTTTGGATTAATTCTGGCACGGTTAAATTATCTACAATCCATAGCTTCAAGGGATGGGAAATAAATACATTAGTTTTAATTATTGAAGATTATACTGAAGACAGTGATGATTCCATGGATGAATTAATATACACAGGAATAACAAGATGTAGACAAAATCTGATTGTGGTCAATCTAGGTAACTCGAAATATCACAATTTTTTCAATCAAGTTATTGATGATGATAGAAACCTAACCCCCTAGCCCCCTTCCCTGCAAGGGAAGGGGGAACAAGAAACTCTTACTCCCCTCTCCTTGTAGGAGAGGGGCTGGGGGAGAGGTCATCCAAAATGTAACAATACCAATCAATTACCATACTTTATTAATGAATAATCCCACTCCCCAACAAACCCCAAAAGAGTTAACCAATAATATTGTTATCGGACAAAAAGTAACCTCAGTCAAACTACAACTTGCCAAGGAACTCCGTCGCCAAATGACCCAAGAAGAAACAATCCTCTGGCAAAAACTTCGCGCTAATCGATTGAATGGCTTACACTTCCGCCGTCAGCAAATTATTGATGGGTTTATTGCCGACTTTTACTGTCATGCTGCTAGATTAGTCATAGAAGTGGATGGAGAAATTCATCAACAACAAACGGAATACGATTCAGAACGCGATCGCATTTTGTCTGCACGAGGATTGCGGCTGTTGCGAGTTAGAAATGAAGACGTGAGACAGAATCTTGATCGTGTTTTGGCGCGTATTTCCGCAGCTTGTGGAGAAACCTAACCCCCTAACCCCCTTCCCTGCAAGGGAAGGGGGAACAAGAGACTTGTACTCCCCTCTCAGCTAACAAACTTTATTCCGCTAACAAACTTTATTCCGCTCCCCTCTCCTTGTAGGAGAGGGGTTGGGGGAGAGGTCATTTAACCTAGATGAAAGCAGAGGTCTTACAGTAATTAAAGTAGAGTGGACTATGCCCACCTTACTGTTCCAGTATTGAAGATGGAGCTAATGCAATGCTATTGGAATTAAAGCGATTTAATATACCACCCGGTCATAAAGTCTTTCTAGAGGATGTAAGCTGGCAAGAATTTGAAACTATTTTAGAAGAGTTAGGAGAACATCGGGCGTCAAGAGTCGCCTATGAGAACGGACTATTAGAAATTATGACGCCCTTACCAGAGCATGAAACCAGTAAATTGTTTATCACTGATTTTATTGGGATTCTTCTGGAAGAACTAGATATTGATTTTTATCCTCTTGGTTCTACTACCTTTAAAAATGAGGATATGCTCAAAGGCATAGAACCCGATAATTGCTTTTATATTCAAAATGAAGCCGCAGTAAGAGGAAAAGAACGATTAGACTTATCCGTCGATCCCCCTCCAGACTTAGCTTTAGAGATAGATGTAACGTCTCGCACTCATCCGAGTATTTATGAAGCATTAGGAGTGCCTGAGCTTTGGCGATTTGAGAAGGGCAAGTTACAGATTAATGTATTACAGGATGGGCAGTATATCGAGTCAGGGTTTAGTCCGATTTTTCCTAACCTACCACTTGTTGAGGTAATTCCCCAATATTTGAGCCAGATAAAGACTGAGGGTAGGAATAAGACGATGAGAGCTTTTCGAGCTTGGGTACGGGAACAAATTACAGGATCATAACATTTCAGTGGGTTGTTAAGGTAGGGAAAGATGAAGTCAAGGAGGAAAGTATGTCTGAGCAAGACTTAAGTAATGTAGCCAACACACCAAGTACCGAAAGCAGTTCCCAAGAAGACAACTCTGCTGTAAGCGACAATCACGTTTTAGCCAAGTTAATTCTAGAAATTCAGCAAACACCGGAAGAGTATTTACCGAATTTACTGCAAATCGTGCGCCTATTTCGTGAAAGCGTCACCATGAAGTCTGTGCGATCGCAGGTTTCGGAACAGGCAATGGATGAAATAAAAAATCCTGATCCTGTAAAGAAATCAGTACGACAGATTGCGCTGAGTGAATTGTTGCGATCGTGGCGAGAGGAAGGAGATGAGCAGGAGCAAAAAGAAACTTGGGAAATTCTAGAGAAAGCTTTAGATGAAGACGGTGTTTCTATTTAATCAACCATTCCATGAGCAGAGTAGTTTTGCTAGATTCTGGCCCATTAGGGATGGTAACTAACCCTAGAGCTACACCCATATCTTTGGAGTGCCAACTTTGGTTTGATTCTTTGGAATCAAGAGGCTACGAGGCTATGTTACCCGAAATCGCAGACTACGAAGTTCGGCGTGAATTGCTTCGCGCAGGTAAGGTGGCAGGTATCAGGCGACTTGATCAACTAAAAGCTGTACTTACCTACCATCCCATTACTACAGCAGTAATGCTCAAAGCGGCTGAACTTTGGGCAGAAGCACGAAGGAGAGGAAAACCAACGGCAGATTCCAAAGCACTCGATGGGGATGTGATTTTGGCGGCTCAGGCTATATTGGTGGAAGAGGAGGGGAATGATGTGATAGTTGCTACAACTAATGTGAGGCATCTGTCTCAGTTCGTTGATGCCCGTGAATGGCGACTAATTCAGTAATGTTTTTGTAAAGGTAGTGAAATATGGCATTTAAGTAGAAGTTTATCGAATTCGGATTCGAGAGTAAAAGCTTAACGCGATCGCGTTCTGTCTGCACGGGAACTGCGATTGCTGCGAATTAAAAATGAAGACGTGAGACAGAATATCCATAGTGTCTTAGGGCGTATTTCTCAAGTTTGTGGAGAAACATAACAACATCACCTCCCCTTATTCCCCTTTTAGATCTCCTTTAATGTTCCAAAAGTGACCAAAGAGAGTTATACTGATGAAGTCTGTGACAGGCGAGCTTCACGCCTTTATCGTCTTTCCATAAAGCGGTAAATCAGGCGACAAATAAAGAAGTAGCTGACTACAGGGCAGTAGATACACTCGTAACCAGTCATCCAAGAATGGAAGAAGGGATGGATGAAGTAGAATACGTTCGCAAGCACAATATTAAATATCTTTACCACATGACAGCTATCAGTAACCTTCGCTCCATATTAGAACATGGATTGCTGTCACACAAGGAAGCTCACCGCCTTGGATTAGTCATGATGGATATTTCTGATCCAGAAGTTCAAAGACGCAGAGATGATAAAAAAGATACTATTTATAATAGGTTTTTACATAATTATGTGCCTCTCTACTTTTCTCCAAGAAATCCAATGCTGTACCGAAGAAGAGAGATACAGGAAAATATCGTGATTCTCGGGATTAAGCCTGATGTAATTTTTAAAGCTAATACTGTTTTCTCAGATGGCAATGCAGCATCGAAAGGCACAATTTTTTATAATGATGTAGCCATGCTTGATAATCTTCGTTGGAACATTATTAATGCCTTAAACTGGTCGGATTTTCCAGATGGAAGACGTATCAAGTGTGCTGAGGTGCTAGTATACCCTAAACTAGATGTTAAAAATATTGTTAGTATATTATGTTACTCAGGCAATCAACTTTCGACTATCCATGAAACTATAAAATATTTCCGGGCAATACCCCGTTCTCTTACTATTTCAGTACAGGTAAAACCAGAACTATTTTTCTGAGGATTTCCAATGATTAAGTACACTGACACTACCGTTTTTAATGTAGGAGTACAAACAATTGTCAACACAGTTAATTGTGTAGGTGTTATGGGAGCAGGACTGGCGCTGGAGTGTCAGTTACGCTTTCCAGAAATGTATCAGGATTATGTAGAACGCTGTAAGCGAAAAGCTGTCAAAGTTGGTAGACCCTATCTTTATCGGGGATATGGAACACCATGGATTATGAATTTTCCTACCAAAAACCATTGGAAATATCCGTCAAAAATTGAATGGATACAACAAGGATTATATTATTTTAGGCAAAACTATGATCGGGGTGGAATTACATCAATTGCATTTCCTAAACTAGGGTGTGAAAATGGTGGTCTTAATTGGGATGATGTGAAAGCTGTAATTGAAGCAACTCTCCAAGAGATTAACATAGATGTGTATATATGCCTTGATCAAGAATCAGAAGCCAGTGGAATAGAAGGCATTATGACCGACTTGGTGAATAATAAGCAGGATTGCTTCTGGATTTCTGCATTGGGAATTAGAGAGGACATTGCGACCAAAATATTAGATTCACTGCCTATCAGACGATTTCGAGAATTAAGAAGAATTGCGGGTGTGGGAAAGCAAACTTATAACGAAGTCTTCAAATTTTTGTATTCAATTGCTGTAAAATGTGATTCTGAAGTGTATCAGGATACTGATGCACTAGAAAAAAATCAATCAATCGCTGATACATTTGAGGTAGTGCAAGTTGCCGCAAAAGAGCCTGTTATACACAATCAGGTTAATGGCGAAAATACCGAAACAGAGTGTACTATCTCGGCTCCGGAAGCCAAAACTAAGCTAGCGGTGGATACTAACCAACGCAATCACGTAATGTTCTTGCTTAAAGAGCGTCTAGGCTTAGAAGAAAGTGATTTATGTAAGCTGAAATGGTGTGAATTCAAAAATCATGAAGACAAAGAGCAAGTGACGTTATTTGGTAAAGTAATTCCAGCGTCATTATGGCAAGAAATTAAATCTATTCGTGGAGATTCAGAATTAAATGATCTAGTCTTTCGCAAGGGTACAGGGGGTCAGTTATCAACTTCATATGTTAAAAAAATTATGCGTGATGCAGCTAATAATACTGGAGAGCTTGATGTGAAGAGTTCTCAACAGCCAAAAGCTCCAACCAAAGAAACACAGCTAGAGCTTGATTTAGTTTACTGAAAATTATTTGAACTATAGGTGGCTATGAGAAAGGGTGACACTCTCTTTGCCTTTCACCCCCCATTTTTAAGGGCGCATCGCTATGCGCCCCTACGATGGTGTCAAGAGAATTAACTAGCGATCGCACCCACCCATCAGCAAGCGCGATCGCCTCCCCTCATCCTCCAATAACCGCTTTTTGCGCCGTTGCTAGAGACACAGCTACCATTTCCTCATCCGGTTGCGGGTCAAACACCACGACAAACGACGCATTAGGTATAAGCTGACGCAGACACCGCAAGTGACCATCCGCATCAGACCGACTGCGAAACCGACCCACGATCGTTCGTTGCATATTGGGTAGGAGTTGAGCGATCGCCCAGGGAGTTAGTCGCTCTCGGTAAGTGATTTGATTGAAATTGTATGGCATGATTAGATTATCCGTAAGGAACAAAGGAAAGGGCGTTAGTCAGTCTCTTGGCGGGGATATACTAACGCCTGCCTACCATGATTAAAGTGCAAATCAGCTATTCTTGTCAATACTTAGCGCTAACTTTTAACGATAGATTAAGCGGAATAGTCGGTCAGCTATGGATCTGAGAGCCTTGAGAGAACGCGCAGGGTTGAGAATCTCAGACGTAGCGCGTGAAATAAAGAGTGCCGAATCTTCAATTCGCAACTGGGAAAAGGGGAGAACAACACCCAAGATGGAAGTTTGGCAAGTATTTCACTTGCGTGACTTGTATCAATGCACGGAAGCTGAGTTAGTGCAGGCGGTCAAAGAGTCGATGCTAGAAGAAATACAGCCGTGATGTTTAGGAAGTGCGATCGCACCTTACCCTCCCAAACTCTAGGATTGAGACAGTGCAAGTAGGATGGACTCTTCCCCACCTTACTGGTAGAAGCAAGATAAAATATCTACAAAGCCGCAAGCCTCTACTATATGGTGCATCCCCTTCTCGACCAACGCGATATTTTGCAAGTCCTGTTCCATCCCAAACCGGATACAACGGGTAAGCCGCGATCGCCAAATATCCATCTCATTGACGTTGAAGTCGAACCGAGACTCTTTCTCAGAGGACGATTGTACCCAGCCGCCAGCAATTCGCCGGCTATTCTATTTTTTCATGGCAACGGTGAGATTGCAGCTGAATACGATAGCATCGCCAAAATTTTCACTGTCTTGGGCATTACCATGATGGTGATTGACTATCGGGGCTATGGTAAAAGTGATGGGACATCCACCGCCTCTAATCTCCTGGCTGATGCCCTCAAGGTATTCGCTGCTTTTGGTAAAATCTTAACGGCGCATCAACTGTTTCCCCAACGACTTTACGTGATGGGGCGCAGCCTGGGTAGTGTTCCCGCCATTGCTGTTGCCGATCGCGCTCAAGATAAATTAGCCGGACTGATTATTGATAGTGGCTTTGCCGATACCTTCGCCCTGCTCAAACGTCTTAGCTGGCGGGGTAGAGGTAATGAGGATGAGCGTTTGGGATTTGGTAATACCGAAAAAATCAGCCGCATTTCTATACCAACGTTGATTATTCATGGTGAGAAAGATTCATTAATCCCTCCCCAACAAGGAGAAAAACTCTACAACTCTTGTGCCGCCCCAAATAAGCAGTTGATCCGGATTAAAAATGCGGGTCATAACACCTTGATCCGCATGGGGATGTGGCAATACTTTGAAGCAATCCAGAAATTTGTCCTCGGTAAATTAGTTTTAGACGAAGCCTCACTATTGCAGTTACTATTACGTCCCCGCCTGAATAATCAGATTACGCCCCTCGAACTCTACCCAGTGGCTGTCGCTGTTGACTCTCAGGTCAAAGTTCGAGGAATCCTCTACCCAGCAGCAACTGATGCACCTGTTATTCTCTATTTCCCTAATATTAATGAGTTAGCCGCCGATTGTAATTCTATTGCCAAGTTATATCGGCGGATTGGAGTCACTCTGCTGGTTTTTGATTACCGGGGTAATGGTGCCAGCGAGGGTCAAGCAACAGTGAATAATGTGTTAACTGATGCGGTAACTATCTTTAATCAGGTTGGTGATATTTTGCACTCAAAAGGGCTTTCCCAAGAGCGACTCTATGTTCTAGGGCGAAGTTTGGGAAGTGCCGCCGCGATCGAAGTGTCAAGGCAAGCCGAAACTCAACTGGCGGGGTTAATTATTGAAAGTGGTTTTGCCCAGCAGTTTCCTCAATTGTCTTATCTGAATACCTCGGCGGGAGAAGTAGGGGTGAATGGCGATGTTTTTGGCAATCTGCGGAAGATGGGAGAAATCACTATCCCAACTCTAATTATTCATGGAAGAAAAGATACAGTAATTCCCGTTGCTGAAGGGCAAGAACTCTACTACTACTGTGCGGCACAAGACAAAAAGCTGGTGCTGATTGAAAATGCGGGTCACAATATCAGAATCTCTCTGGAACACAACCAGTTTTTTCATGCCATTCAGAGATTTGTCGGCAATTCAGAGCAATAATTGGTAGTAGGGGTTTGGTAACCAAACCCCTACTTGAAATTGAAACCAGAAGCGCTAACGCACCGGAGGCGGAACCTCTAACCCCACGCGATCGCGTCCTCCAATTTTCGGCGCTACCATCGATACTGTAGGCGGATTCCCTTCCGCCAACGTTGGTACAGAACCGCGCAACCGGGCGGTTAACTGCTGCGTCGTCGAGTCATACATCTGCGTGACTAGCTTGGGATACAAGCCAATGCCAATAATCGGCACCAGCAAACAAGCGATAATAAACACCTCACGCGGTTCCGCATCCTGCAAAACCTCGTGTTCCACCAGTTCCTTATTTTCCGAACCGTAGAAGATTTCCCGCAGATTTGACAGCAGATAAATCGGCGTGAGAATTACCCCAACGGCTGCCAAAAAGACCACGATTACCTTAAATGTGGAATTGTAGGCATCCGAGGTAGCAAATCCGACAAACACCATTAACTCTGCCACAAAGCCACTCATCCCCGGTAACGCCAGAGACGCCATGGAACAAGTCGTCCACATGGCAAAAATCTTCCGCATCCGTTGACCCACGCCCCCCATTTCATCCAACATCAGGGTATGGGTTCGGTCATAAGTTGCCCCGACTAAGAAGAACAGACTCGCACCAATTAAACCGTGGGACACCATTTGCAACACCGCCCCACTCAAACCCAAGTCGGTAAATGAGCCAATCCCGATTAAGACAAAGCCCATGTGGGAAATCGAGGAATAGGCAATCTTGCGCTTGAGGTTGCGTTGGGCAAAAGAGGTTAATGCCGCATAAACGATATTCACCACCCCCAAAATCACCAACACTGGGGCAAAATAGGCATGGGCATCGGGTAACATCCCGGCATTCATGCGAATTAGGGCATATCCGCCCATCTTCAACAGAATCCCCGCTAGCAACATGTGAACCGGGGCGGTGGCTTCTCCATGGGCATCGGGTAACCAAGTATGTAAGGGGAAAATCGGTAACTTCACCCCATAAGAAATCAGAAACGCCGCATACAGCAACAGTTCCAGATTTAGGGCATAATCCTTTAAAGCTAGCGATCGCATATCAAAGGTGACAGTATCCCCATAGAATGCCATCGCCAACGCCGCGATCAAAATAAACAGCGATCCTCCTGCCGTATACAGAATAAACTTCGTTGCCGCATACAGCCGCTTTTTGCCGCCCCAAATCGAAAGCAGCAAATAAACCGGAATTAACTCCAGTTCCCACGCTAGGAAAAACAACAGCATATCCTGAACCGCAAACACGGCAATCTGACCGCCGTACATTGCCAGCATCAGGAAGTAAAACAGCTTAGGCTTCAGGGTTACGGGCCAAGCCGCGAGGATTGCCAACGTCGTCATAAACCCCGTTAACAATACCAAAGGCATCGATAAGCCATCCACCCCCACCGACCAATTCAAGTCTAGGGTGGGCACCCAAGCATACTTCTCAACCAGTTGCAGTCCCGGATTGGCAAAATCATACTTTGTGACGAAAGCACAAACTATCAACGTAAAATCAATCAGCCCAATAATCAGGGCATACCAGCGTTCCCAGACGCCATTCTTCTCCGGCAATAATGGAATGCCCACAGAAGCGACGATGGGAAACAGAATAATTACAGTTAACCAAGGAAAATCAGTCATTAGTTCATGGTTCATGGTTCATAGTTTATGGTTTATTGTTCATAGTGTATGGTTAGAACTCAAAACCCGGTTCCCTCAAAGGTCGTGAAGGGTCAAAACCATGCCCTCAAAGGTCGTGAAGGGTCAAGTCAGGGCGGGTGCGATTCACATTTGTTGTGAGGTAAGAAACGATAGGAGTCAAACCCGCCCCTACCAAATTATCAAGACAACCCAGAAACAATCACAAAACCGAGAACTGCCCCAAAGACAATTAGCGCATAGAATTGAGCGCGACCGTTTTCGAGATATTTGAGTCCTTCACCACTGATCAGGGCAACTAAACCGGTTAAATTAACCGCACCATCGACCACACGGTAGTCTACTTCCATCACCTGGCGGGCTAGGCGACGACTTCCCTGTACGAACAGCCGATTATAAAGATCATCGAAATACCACTTGTTGAGAGAAAACTTGTAAAGCGGTGTAAAGTTTTTCGCGATCGCGGCGGGGTCAATTTGACGCATCCGGTACATCAGCGATGCTACGGTAATGCCAATTAGGGCAATCCCCACTGAGGAACCTGCCATAACCACAAACTCACTCCAGTTAAACGCTGCTTCATGACTCACCACTTCCGCCACGGTTTCTCCAGGGGCGTGGATAAATTCCTCAAAGTAGTTGTCAAAGGGCATCCCCACCAGACCAATCAGCGTTGAGGGGACAGCTAGTAACAGTAAGGGTAAGGTCATGGTTAAAGGGGATTCATGGGGAGACTCACTATGCCCATGGTCATGATCCTCAGCCTCTAATTCCCGCCTATCCATGGCACCAGGTCCAAAAGCGGGTGCAGGTTCAGCCACTGCCCCTTTAATTTGCTCCTTAATACTGGTGATATTACCTCGGAAATCGCCCTCAAAGGTCATGAAATACATGCGGAACATATAGAAGGCAGTAAGTCCAGCCGTCAGCCAACCGACAACCCACAGTCCTGGAGAAGCGTTAAAGGCACTGCCTAAGATTTCATCCTTTGACCAGAATCCAGCAAAGGGAGGAATCCCAGAAATTGCCAGAGTGCCAATTAAAAACGTCAGCGAGGTAATCGGCATATACTTCCGCAATCCTCCCATCAGCCGCATATCCTGGGCTAAATCCGGATCATGACCGACCACGGCTTCCATACCATGAATCACAGAACCGGAACAGAGGAAGAGCATGGCTTTAAAATAAGCGTGGGTCATCAGGTGGAATAACCCGGCACTGTATGCCCCAATCCCCATTGCCATGACCATGTAGCCTAACTGGGAGATGGTTGAATAAGCCAGACCCTTTTTGATGTCATTTTGGGTCAGGGCGATGGTTGCCCCTAAAAAGGCGGTAAATCCTCCCGTCCAGGCAATGACTGTCATCGCCACAGGGATATTTTCAAACACGGGGTACATGCGGGCAATCAGAAATACCCCAGCCGCAACCATAGTGGCGGCGTGAATCAGTGCTGAAATTGGGGTAGGACCTTCCATCGCGTCAGGAAGCCAAACGTGCAAGGGAAATTGAGCAGATTTGGCAACCGGTCCTAAAAAGACTAATACGGCAAACAGGGCGGCGAGTCCGGTGCTAATATAACCGGATTCGACAAAGGCTTCTAAGTGGGCGCCCATGACATCAAACTCGAAGCTACCGGTTGCCCAGTACAGCCCCAGAATACCTAAAAGGAGACCAAAGTCCCCCACCCGGTTAACCACAAAGGCTTTTTGACAAGCATCGGCGGCGGCTTTGCGATCATACCAGAATCCGATGAGTAGGTACGAACACATGCCCACCAGTTCCCAGAAAATATAGACCTGTATCAGGTTGGGACTAATCACCAGACCCAACATTGAGGAACTAAACAGGCTCAAATAGGCATAGAAGCGCACATAACCAGGGTCGTGTGCCATGTAGCCGTCGGTATACACCATGACCAGAAAGGCGACGGTAGTAACGACGACTAACATCAACGCCGTTAGGTTGTCGATGGTGTAACCCATCATTAGGTGGAAATTCCCTGCCGCCGCCCATTCCAGGGTACGGGTAAACGGTTCATGTCCGTGAAATTGACTCCAGAATATGGCAAACGACAGCACCATCGCCGCCCCCAGCAGGGAGACGACGAAAACGGAGGATAACTTCCGTAGCTGATTTGTGGTTTTGTTGAATGAGATAAGCCCTAAGCCGACTAGCATTGCCCCTGCCAAGGGCAAGACCGGGATCAACCAGGCATATTGATAAAGCGATTCCATGGAAGACAGCTTACTTTAGATTTCTTTACTATTTTGACAAACCGTTAACAACTGTGACATATACCTATACAAAAAGAAAGTTGGCTCGGTGTGAGCCAACCTCAAGTAGAAATACTTATTCTATAAGGAAACTCTTGGGTTGATTAATTTTACTGATAGTGATACCTCAAAAACACGAATAGTTCAGTGCAGCGACCTTCAAATAACCACCCGTTAACCATAAGCCAAAAAGCAGATACCATAAACTTTACAGCCTTGGAGCCTTCTGCCCTGGAACCTTCTGCCTTCTGCTTTTACTAGGCGGCTGATTGAGTTGCATTCTCTAAGGCGGTATGAGTTAAACTTTGCCCCATGGATGCTGAAAACTGTGATTGACTGTTCCCGATCAGGTTTTGAATCGCTAAGCGCAAGTCATCTCGTCCTTGAAAGCCTTCTAGTCGCTCCACTAACTGACCGTTCTCAAATAAGAGCAAGGTGGGTAAAGATTTGAGTTGATAGGCACTGGCAAGCCTAAGACTATTATCCGCATTCACCCGCACGACTTCAATCTGATCGCTCCATTCCTGCTGTACGTCCTCCAACATTGGCTGGATTAGGCGACACAGACCACACCAAGGTGCCCAAAAATCAACCAGAACCATCTTGGAGTTTTCTAAAACGTATTGCTTAAACGTCTGCTCGTTCACCGACAACACCATGATCCCTCGAATTCTATTGGATTTTTACTCTAGCCTTGGGATCATGCTACATCGAATTGGGATTATTTGAACAATAAATCTACTAATTTTACCAATTTATTTGGGCAGTTGCTCGCATGAGTAGGGGATGCGCCCACCACAACAAGCCCACAAACCCGATTACGCCTAGATAGGCGGGACGGATAAATTCATCCCATTTCAGGGTTTGGCGTCCTTGAATCAGAGCAAGGAAGGGAAAAACCGAGGTGCGCTCTTTGACGGACTCAAAGGCTTCACCATAGCGCTTGGAAAGCCGTTGATCCCCATGCCAAACCCCAAAGCAATGGTGCAAAATTAATCCCACCGAGGTGAGTAAGGTGAAGCTGGTGCCAATCCAGAGGGTGTGAGCAATACACCAGATCACCTGTCCCACCATTTGCGGATGTCGGGTAATGCGAATAATCCCGGTTTCGTAGAGGTGAACTTGGGGTTTCTGGATGGCGGCGATTTCTAACAGGTTGAATGTCGCGGGGTAGAGAAACAAAAAAGAAATCGCTGAAAGCCACCAGACTAGGGGCTTGATCCCCGGAATTCCCTGCACCTGCCACAATTGAATCCCATCATAGCGGTGGTTGAAAAAGTAAATAATTAATACAACGGCAAGAGATAGGCTAACCAGAGCAAATAAAATTCGATAGAACCTCGCGCCAATGCGTTGTTCAGCCCAAGGTCGCAGTGCGGCTAGACCACTATGCGCGATCGCAAACCCCAAAAGTAGTCCAGCCATTACCCAATGACTGGATGTCACGTTAGTCAAGACCCCCATAAATCCTGATGTTGATTCATTGCACAATTCATCCTAGCAAGAATACTCAAAGAGTTGATCCCGTGTTGTGTTACTGTCGATTTCAGGCAGAGGCTTATACGTTCGTTGTCGGCAATCCAATTCATCGTTGACGTTAAATTCCATCTTCAACCCCTCTTGGATTGCCTGTTATTGCTCCTTTTTTGATGGTTTAGCTCCTATGTCTGACCTTCCTTTCACTCTCGATCAACTCCGCATTCTCAAAGCTATCGCTTCTGAGGGGAGTTTCAAACGTGCTGCTGATAGTTTGTACGTTTCCCAACCGGCTGTGAGTTTACAAGTGCAAAACTTGGAACGACAGCTTGATGTTCCCTTATTTGACCGAGGCGGGCGTCGCGCTCAATTGACAGAAGCCGGACACTTACTCCTAAGCTACGGTGAGAAAATCCTCACTCTTTGTCAGGAAACCTGTCGGGCGATTGAAGATTTACAGAATCTTCAGGGTGGAACGCTGATTGTGGGCGCCTCTCAAACCACGGGAACCTATCTCTTACCTCGGATGATTGGCTTGTTTCGACAGAAGTATCCCGATGTTTCAGTACAATTACAAGTCCACTCGACTCGCCGTACCTCTTGGTCTGTTTCCAATGGACAGGTCGATTTAGCCATCATTGGCGGTGAAGTACCCACGGAACTTCAAGAAACGTTACATATTATGCCCTATTCGGAAGACGAGTTGGCGCTCATTCTACCCGTCTTTCACCCCCTAGCAAAGGTGGGAACGGTGCATAAGGAGGACTTGTATAAGTTACAATTTATTGCCCTCGACTCCCAATCTACGATTCGTAAGGTAATTGACCACGTTCTCACCCGCTGCGATATTGATACCCGACGCCTGAAGATTGAGATGGAACTCAACTCAATTGAGGCAATTAAAAACGCGGTGCAATCTGGATTAGGGGCGGCTTTTGTGTCTATTTCAGCCATCGAAAAAGAATTGCAAATGGGTGTTTTGCACCGAGCAACGATAGAAGGCGTTGTGGTAAAGCGAATGTTGTCTTTAATCGTCAATCCCCATCGCTACCGTTCCAAAGCCGCCGAAGCATTCAGCCGGGAAATTTTGCCGCAGTTTGCGCCTCCAGGATGGCAAGAAAATCCACCCTCCTCAGCGCCAATAACGGCTCCTAAACTGAATTCGGCATCATCTCAACCTGCATCGTCTCAACCAACAGGTTAAGGACAGTTGAGCGAAGCGTTTGCGGTTGAAATTGCCAGAGTGTAGAGGTGTGAGAGTGCAGAAGTAAGAGCTACCTGTAGGGGTACAACATGTCTACCTGTAGGGGTACGACATGTCGTACCCCTACTAGGACTAGATTCGCCGCGTATGTTCTGATTGATCAATGGATAATTAATAATTGATAATTGACAATTGATTAATTGGGTCTAAGACCTCTTCGTTTACGAAGAAATCAAAAAAGATTTTCCTTAATTTCAATCCTCTTCTTTTAAGAAGAGGTCATTATCCATTCTTCATTATCCATTGTCAATTTGTGAATCAAGGCTATGAACAACGCGATTTTCAGGGAAACCATACGCCATTTTGTTTTGCGATCGCGTATAGTCTAAGATCGTACTATATCTCCCAGTAGCATGAATGTTGCAATTATCGGTTGCGGTTATGTCGGTAAAGCCGTTGCACACCACTGGCGTCAAGACTTGGGCTTAACTGTCACCGCAACCACAACCACTCCTGAGAAAGTGCCAACCCTAGAAAAAATTGCCCAGCGCGTTATCGTTGTCAAAGGCAATGACCCAGAGGGGTTAAAATCAGTGGTGCAAAACCAGGATACTATTCTTTTAAGTGTAGGTGCATCTAGTGCTAATGCTTATCAAGACGCTTATCTAGAAACGGCGAAAACTCTAGTTTCTGTTCTCAAAGATACTCCAACAGTCACTCAATTAATTTATACAAGTAGCTATTCGGTTTATGGTGATCAAGGGGGAGATTGGATCACAGAAGAGTCTCCAGTTCAGCCAAGCACTCCAAATGGTAATATTTTAGCCGAAACTGAACAGGTATTGCTATCAGCCGCTTATTCAAATTTACAAGTTTGTATTCTCCGCCTAGGTGGAATTTACGGAGTGAATCGGGAATTAGTGAAGATATTTGGTCGATCTGCAGGAACCACTCGTCCAGGTAAGGGAGAGGATATCACCAATTGGATTCATCTGGATGATATTGTGGGAGCGATTGAATTTGCCCGTTCCCATCATCTGCAAGGGATTTATAACTTAGTCGATGATACACGATTACCGTTACGGGAATTACTGGATCGATTGTTTGAGACGCACAATCTAGCCAAGGTATCCTGGGATACATCTGTATCCAGCACTCGTCCCTACAATACGCGAGTGTCAAATCAAAAGATTAAAGTGGCTGGGTATCAGTTCATTCATCCAGAGATTATATTCTAATTACCTAGCTCTTAAGAGTTTCCCGCTAACGCTAACGCAACGCTTTCGCTACCGCAACACTTTCCCATGACAGGTTAGAACGCAACTTGGTATTAAGTGCGATCGCTCTCAAGCTCAAGATAGATGATTATGGCGTGGATTGGAGTAATCCTGATAGAGGAAAAGCACAGAGAGTGAATCAAATGGCTTGTCTGCTATATGTTATAGAACTCCGTGAGTTGTTAATCTGGATCTGATACCCAGTGCGATCGCATCCAGACAAATTCTACAACCTCATGGTCAGTCCCAATACCGTCGTTTTACCCCAACCTCAACCTCACGTCATCCAGGGAACTTATCCCTTAAGTGTCGCGCCGATGATGGATCGCACAGATCGTCATTTTCGGTACTTCATGCGCCAGATTACCCGCCGCACTCTCCTCTATACCGAGATGGTCACCAGTCCAGCTATTATACATGGCGATCGCGAACACCTGTTGGGTTTTTCCTCCCAAGAGAAACCCTTGGTGTTGCAAGTGGGGGGAGATAATCCCCTAGAACTCGCCGAATGCGCCCGAATTGCCCAAGGGATGGGGTATGACCAGATTAATCTTAACGTAGGATGTCCGAGCGATCGCGTACAAAATGGTAACTTTGGTGCTTGTCTGATGGCGCAACCGGAACGGGTAGCGCGGGGGGTGGAAGCGATGATTAAGGCGGTTAAAATACCTGTTACCGTCAAGCATCGGATTGGTATTGATGAGTGCGATCGCTATGAGGATATGGCAAACTTTGTCAGTATTGTCTCAGCAGCCGGATGTCAGCATTTTAGCGTTCATGCGCGGAAAGCTTGGTTACAGGGATTAAGTCCCAAGGAAAATCGCACGGTTCCCCCTTTACGGTATAGTGACGTGCATCGCCTCAAGCAAGAATTTCCCCAGTTATTTATTGAAATTAACGGGGGATTTACCAGTTTAGAACAGGTACAGGAACAATTAAAATTTGTCGATGCGGTAATGATTGGACGCGCCGCTTACGATCACCCTTATCTGTTTGCTCAAGCTGATTGTCAGATATTTGGGGAGGAAGATATAGCGCCAACTCGCCATCAGGTTGCGGAAGGGATGTTAGATTATATTGATCATTGGGTAGCAAAAGGATTGAAGCTGAATAAAATTACCCGCCATATCCTACAATTATTTTCCGGACAACCTGGGAGTCGTGCTTGGAAGCGACATTTAACCGAAAAATCTTGTATTCTGGGTGCAGGTTCTGAGGTGGTGCGGGAAGCCTTGGCAAAAGTACCTGACTTGTCCCTGAGTGTTAGATGAAACTGAAAGAGATTGTTAATCGTCTGGCTATTGATCCGCGTAAGCTAACAGAGTACGCTCTGAATCCAGATAATCCCGTAGGCAAAGACAAAGCGATAGTATTTCAAAATCGTTTAGGATTTAGTAAAGACAACTACAATTCACTGTTAGAGCAAATCTCCCATCAAGCACTTGATGCCGAGGTCATACTGGGTCGCAATGATCAACATGGTCAGCGCTATAGTGTAGATATTTTAATTCTTGGAACAGAAGGTCAGCAAGAGATTGTTCGGACAGGCTGGATTGTAGAACCTAATAGTGATTCAGCGAGATTAGTAACGCTTTACGTGAGGAAAAGCCCATGATTGAACCCGAGTTATTTGATGGAATTAAGTTACTGGTAAATTTGCCTGAACACAATCTTTACTCTGGTATGCAAGGGGCGATTGTAGAATGTTACTCCGATAAGGCTTATGAGGTAGAATTTACCAATCCGGATGGTGAATCCATCGCATTGTGTACACTGTCACCTGAGCAATTTATTGTGGTATGGAAAGCAAAGACTAAAACCTGGCTATCAGTAGCAGAACAAGTGGCGGCGATCGTAAATCGCCTGTCTGAGGAACGCCGACAGGAAGTGTTAGATTTTGCTCACTTTTTGTGTCAGCGGTAGTTACGGGATAAATTGAGTAAATTCTCCAAAATATTCATGTTATCCTAAAGTTTTAGTATTCCACCGAGTAACAGATTCATTGCACTGAATCTTGGCAAAATCAAAAAGTTAAACTGTATTGGCTTGGCTACTCAAAAATAAGGATTTCCACTCATACCAAATCCGGGTTAACCATCCCCTTTATAACCTACTCCTTGTCAAGCGGACGCAAGGGTCAGTGTAACAGCGATTTTAATCGCCGTGACAAAAGGGGGGAACTCAAAAAGTTAGGGGAATCCCCCAAGTCTGACACCTTCCCCTAACTGGTTATTCGGGATGCTCAAAAACGTCCAGCCTCTACATCGCTCAGTTGGCTTAAGGAAAGTTATGCCAACTATTCTGAACTTAACAGAAGCGATTAGAGTTGCGCCAGGGACGTTATCTATGAATACTCAGGCTTATATAATACTAAACCTAATTATTTTGGCAACGGGATTGAGTCACCCTGTAATCTACATTCAAAGTCATCAACATTTCCTGATGTCAATATTTTCCCATAAAGCAAGGCAAAATTCATTATTGACACAAAAAAAACAGTTAGAGGAACCGCCGCTAAATCCAGGTTCTCCTGATGAACGGGTGCCAGCAGGAACCTACAAGAGCGATAGTTTGGCTGTTGTGCAGACAAGGAAGGATTTGGTCAGGGTGGAATACGAACCTACTCCACCAAAAGAGGACAGACCTGGCGGTAGTCGGTGGATTGCTATTTAAACCCCGTCTAGATTATAAACTGAAATCAATCTTATGGGAGAGGCAAATGAAGCCGAAATTATTTAGTAAAAATTATCCGAGACTTCTATCTCAAATCTATGTAATTCGATAGAAAGCTTGAACCCGATCGCCTTGTTAACCTGATTACAGTGGTGTTGCAGAAGTTCACAGCAATAGAGACCTCTCGCACCGGATGAAAATAACATAACAGGAGGATATTATATGTCTGCGACAGGATTACCAGAATTTGACCCCACCGTTCAAAAAACAAATACTTAGGTCAATGATGTAGCCGCAGAACTAGGTTGGGAGGACAAACAGAGAGCCTTCCAGGGATTGCGCGTCACCTTGCACGCTTTGCGCGATCGATTGATAGTATAAGTCCGTGCGTAATGTAATTATAAATAGCTGAATTGAGGACTGATAGTTTATGCAAATTCCATTAGAGATTTCCTACCGGGATGTGCCAAAAACCGAAGCGTTAGAGGCATTAGTGCGGGAAAAAGTCGGTAAGTTGGAGCAGGTTTGCGACCACCTTAATAGTTGCCGCATTGCGATTGAACAGGCACACAAAAACCCCAATAGCGGTTCCCCCTATCGGGTACGAATTGATATGACAGTACCACCAGGTCACGAACTTGCTGTGGTCGAAAATCCCGGACAAGGAAACCAGTATCAGCCTGTAGAAACCGTAGTGCGTAACGCCTTTGAGTCGGCACGCCGCCAGCTTATCGAACTCACCGAACGGCAACAGAATAAAGTCAAGTCTCATCCTACTCAGGAAATGACGGCAATAGTTACTAAGTTATTTCCAGAAGAAGGGTACGGCTTTCTTAAAAGCCTGGAGGGTCAGGAAGTCTATTTCCACCGTAATAGTGTCCTCCATGATGACTTTGACCGCTTAGGAATCGGTACAGGCGTCCACTTTTTTGCCGAGGAAGGCGAACAGGGACTGCAAGCCAGTACTGTGCAGATTGTGAACAAGCCGGGTGAGCGTATTTCCAAAGTTGATGAATTGGAAATTGAACAGCCCCTCGGTTGGAGCCAATAGATTAGCACTTGTGTAGGGGCGGGTTTCACGATTATCACAACAGATGCGACTAAACCCGCCCTGACCGATGTGTTCCAGACTTGCAACGGTAAACCCGCCTTCGCGGGTTTTGTTTGTGTAGCTGCGGTTACCCTACGGGAAGCCGCTCCGCGTCTACAACCGCCCCATCTTACAGGATGTTTCCTCATCAATCTCAACGAGAGAATTCAAAGCCCACCGACAAAACTTGCACCGTTTCTCCTTCTCGAATCAAAGTTTGACCAACGGGTATCATAGCCAGACCTGTGGTTTGGGCTAAATTAATTAAATTACCCGAACTGTGACTCCCACCCGCCAGATTGAATTCATAGTTTCCCTCAACTAATTGAAGCTGACCCCACAAATAGGATTCTCGACGCCCATCAGATTTGAGTTCATTACGAGAGATGGCGTTGATAAACCTGGGCTTCCATCGTTGCATTGGCAAACCGGAACACTTTCTCATCGCAGGTTGCACAAATCGCCAACAACTGACTAAGGCAGATACTGGATTTCCGGGTAGACCAAAATATAATACTGGATGCGATGAGCCTTTTTTATTCCCCTGATGAGGCGGGAACATCGCCACGGTTAAGGGTTTACCAGGTTTAACCGCAACCGAACGGATGTGAATCTCAGCATCCAGTTGGGCTAAAATTTCATCTACATAGTCATAATCCCCCACAGAAACGCCACCTGTAGACAGAACCATATCAGCGGCGGGAATCGCTTGGGCAATGGCTTGCTTCAGGGCGTCTGGTTTATCGCGGACAATCCCCTGTACCTTAGGAATTCCGCCACAAAGAGTAACCCAAGCGGCTAGGGCGTATTGATTGGAATCGACAATTTGACCCGGTTGCAAGGGTTGGTACGGAGTAACCAGTTCATTCCCTGTGGAGAGAATCGCGACTTTGGGACGGCGATAGACGGTGAGTTCCGTACATTGGGCGGCGGCGAGAACGGCAATTTCTGGCGCACCCAGTTGAATTCCTGTGGCTAAAAGGGGTTCTCCAGCACGGTAAAATGATGCCTGATGACGCACGAAGCCTTGAGGTTTCGGTGCTTGTAAGATTAAAACATGGTTATCCTCACGCAATGTATGTTCCTGCATCACCACTGTATCGGCGCCCTGTGGCATACATGCACCGGTGAAGATACGCGCAGATTGTCCGGCTGCAATCGTTTTTTGCGGTTGATATCCGGCGGGAATCTCTTCGACGAGTTCTAAACGTATCGGTTGCTGTTCACTAGCCGAGTGCACATCAGCATAGCGCACCGCATAACCATCCATGGCAGAATTATCCCAGTGGGGAAAATCCAATTGGCTAGTTACAGGAGCAGCCAAAATGCGACCTGTGGCGGCAGATAGGTCGATGATTTCGCTGTCTAACTGGGAGTCTAAGGGTTGAACGAGATCTAAGATAATGGATTCGGCTTGGTTAACGGGTAGCATGGGTTTAAAGGAAATCAGAAGCGGGATTAATGTTCGATTTTACTGTGAACTGATTACTTTTATCCTTGTATTCAAAACCATGAAACCCCTCTCAGAACTATGCTGGGAGGGGATTTTTTTCTTTATTTTCGCCTCAACAGTGGGCGACAGAATACATTGAACAACGTCTGTCTGCGATCGCTTTAAGCCAAGCAGGAGTTGACAAAAACCCAAACATTACACCAACTTAGGAACCAACGATGCCGCCATCCTTGCGAGTAATCACAACCGTTAGATCACGGGGTATTTTGCCGCTACCTTGGGGTGCCGGAAAGTTTGTCAAAGCTGGATTGCCATTACCCGGATGCTGAAGGTTGACAAACAGCGTTCGACGATCAGGGGTTCTGGTCAAACCCGTCACTTCACAGCCTGTTACCCCAGTGAAGAGGCGACAAATCTCACTCGTGTTTGTGTCAGCAACCAGCAGTTGGTCATTCGGTCTCACGCCGTTGATTTCAGGTTGAGTACCATCAGTCTCAATAAACAGCCTGCCATCGGGATCAGACCAGAGACCATCCGGACTACCAAAGGCGCTTTTGTCGGTATCATGGGTATCGACAGCGAGAACAAAGATGTCCCAGGTGAAGGTGGTGCCAACATGGTTGTTGCTGTCTCGCCACTTGATGATGTGACCAAAGGGATTGGGTGCCAGAGGGTTAGGGGCATCAGGAACTTGACGGCGGCTGTTGTTCGTGAGGGTGCAATAGATATCCCCATTGGGAGCAGCAGCAATCCACTCCGGACGATCCATCGGTGTGGCACCCAGGGTGTCAGCGGCGAGACGGGCAAAGGTTAACACCTCAGCTTGATCCGTAAACCGAGCCGCAAGGGCTGGATTTTTAATCGTGAGTTCCAGCCACTCGCCTGTGCCATCATCATTAAACTTGGCGACATAGAGCGTCCCTCGGTCTAAGGGGCTGATACCCCGTGCCCGCATCGACCGCCAGTTGCTTTGTGAAACAAACTTGTAAATATAGTCAAAGCGTTCGTCATCGCCCATGTAAACCACGGCACGACCGCCTTGTCCGACGACAAGCTCGGCGTTTTCGTGCTTCAACCGACCTAATGCAGTCCGCTTAACGGGTGTCACAGAAGCATCCATCGGATCAATCTCGACCACCCAGCCAAAGCGATTCTCTTCGTTGGTGTAACTGGCGTTCGAGAGGTTAAAGCGCGGGTCAAAGTTGTGCCAATCATAGCCAAAGCCTGCGGCACTGAAGCCATAGCGCTCTTGTGCTTCCGTAGGTGTCCAGCTATCGGTAGCGCCGAAGTAACCGTTAAAGTTCTCCTCACAAGTCAGGTAAGTCCCCCAGGGAGTGTGACCATTCGCACAGTTGTTCACTGTACCTTTTGGGGAATTGCCTGCTGGTGTTTGCAACAGTGAATGATCGGCAACGGGTCCACTGAACGTTACAGGTGTATTTACATGGATGCGACGAGCATTCGAGCTGCCAACCCTTTGCCACTTGCCGTTAATCTTTTCAATCTCAACTATGGATACGCCATGAGCATGCTGAGAGAGGCGCACATCTTCAAGACTGTCCGGTGCTTCCTTGCCGAGGACATGGAAGTTTTTACCAAACTCGTGGTTAATCGCCAGCATCCCCCGGTCATTACTATCTCCAATCGGGAAGAGCCACATGCCATCGTGACCAATTCCAACTTGTTGCGCCTGCTCGGCAGCCGTCGGGCGTGTATTCGGGTCACCATTATATTCTGGATCACCGGGCTGAATCGAGGTTCCCCAGGGAATCAGCACGTCATACTGGTAATCCGCTGAAATGGTGGGTATGGGTCCTGTACCCTTAACAGCAGGAACAGGTTTGAAGTTGATCAAACGGCTGCCTGGAGCTTTGGCGATCGCGGTAGACCCTTCAGCCGTCGCCGCCGCACCTCGATCTAACAAGCGATCGCCTACCAGTGCGGCTAAGAAGCCAGTGGCTGACAGCGCTGCACCACGAGCGAGTACGTTTCGCCGAGACATTCTGGCTTGGAGTACGTCTTGAAACGGACGATTGCCTGACTTATTGCTGCTTCTGTTGTCGTGAATCAATTGCACTCTCCTGTTAATATTGACGCTGTTGTGGGTAACGCTTGTGAACTGAAAACCGCTCTATACTCGAACTCAGTCACGTCAAGTCAACCCCGTTTTAAACCGGAAGCTTTTCCCTGGCAGGATGCTATATTTCTCAGTCGGGAAAGGTTAAGATATTTTGTGTCAGTGAACGGTCACACCTAACTTGCCAAACATCACAATCCCTAATCCAATTCATCTAAATACTCCTGTGCCACTGTTCCAGGCAGACGACCTTCATCTAAGGCTTGATCAATTTGTGAGTTCGGACGTTGAGTCCCGATAGTCGCCCTAACTGGAGTTCTTGCCACTATTTCTGTCGGCTGCCTTTCATAACGCTGGAGTAGCGCGTAGGAGGCACTATAGTAATCAGAAAAGAAACTCACACGGGGAGTTTCTTGCCACTGAGTACGAGAAACAGTAATCCTGAGAATGGGAACAATTTCGCCGTCGCGATCGCCGACAACCACTACCTGAATCTCTGAAAGAGTGGGGTTTTGACTAAATTGACGACTAATTTCGTCGCTAGCCATCGCCTCTGCTCGCCCGAAAAAGTCTTCATACTCAACTTGACCATAGACAGACATATCAACAACGATGCTTTCCGCCTCTGCCTGTACCGGTCGATAACTATCACCAACAAAGCAAAGGAACGCCGCCGCCACCACTATCAAAAAATGGCGGGTCAAACCTTTGCCAATCCACTCTGTCAAAGCGACTCTTACCACTTCTGGTTGCCGTGATTGTCTCAACGAGTTGATGTACATAGTTACAAAGGCTTTACAGACAAGCGATAGTGAAAGCCCCCGTCTTTCAAGCGGGGGATGAAACTGAGCAAATCGTACAGATAGCGGGA
>NZ_JBKHUP010000050.1:0-57174 GCF_046565525.1 Coleofasciculus sp.
CGTTTCCCCTGCTCCCAGACGTTCCGGTGGAACGTCTCTACAACCCCGGCTTCCCCCGCTCCCCCTGCTCCCCCTGCTCCCCCTGCTCCCCCTGCTTCCCCTGCTTCAAGAGTTCCCCATTCCCCGTTCCCTTTAAGAACAGCTTATCGACAGGCGAACAATTTCTGCATTGCGGTGGTATAAGGCTGAACGATTGATTTTTGCTGAGTGTCTAGGCGGATGATAATCTTTTCTACAAGCAGTTTAACCATTTTTTCCACTAATTCCCAACTAACGTTCACACTGGGATAAACCATTTCACATAAGGGATAAAGTTCCTTTTCCATCGCTGCCATATTCTGTTCCAAAACACAAACCCAAAGGTAGGCTTGAAACATCTCGACATCGCGGATACTTGAGGCTTTTATTTCTGGAGCATCCAGTTTCCCGCGACGGCTGCGATAATTGGGATAGAGTTCCAATGCTTTGCGATAAACTCGTGCGGCAATTTCCTGACTTTTGGGTATGAGTTGCTCGACTAAGGCTAATATAGGAGAATTAAGGGAATGTTGACCCGCCGCCGCGCATACCCGTTGCCAAGGAATACAAACTTGCTCTTCAATAAATTTGAAGTAGGGAGAGAGCAATAACTGTTCGGGTAGGCTTAACCGATTCAGCAAAACCTTTGAGCTCAGATGAAACTGGGTACTCATAAATCCCAGAGCCTTCTGATTACTAGCAGATAAATGTTGCGTCTGAAATTGCATTAATTCTGGGGTGAGAATGGTAACGAGGGATGATATTTCGGGTAGCTCTAATTTGGGCATGACTGAGACTTTATATAAATCGGTCGAGATATCAACGGCTTCCACCTGAGATAAGGCAGTGATTAAGCCGGAATTCGGTGACTGTTTTTGATAGACGGATAAAACCTTCTGATAAACCTGTGCTGAGGATGTGGCAATACCCTGGGATTCGGTTAAGTTCACAACGTTGGGAATGTAGGAGAAGAGAATACTCGTTCGGATACCTGCACATTTGCAGTGAATTTCTATCAGTTGAGAGAGTTTACTCGCGGTTTTCTCTCGCCCTTGGCGAGAGGCGGCTTCCATTAACTCAGTTGTTGTGCATTTGTGGGTGGTTAATGAAAGCGTGGATAAGTCAGGGACATAGCGGGAAGCCCAAATATTAAGCAGGCGTTTAACCGTGAGACTTTTTTCTAATGGGGTTGTTACCAGCATGAAATACTCCTAGTCTGTGGTGAGGATATTCAACAAATCGGATGATTGACATCCGTTGAGCCTATTGTTGGCTGGTAGATTCCTTTGGCAAATTCATACCCGTAGGCATTTTTACCTGGCTATCCCTGCTTTCTGAACGGGTGAGAAAATTTTGCCCTGAAGGTCTATGCTTGCGTTAATGTAACAGTCTTAATGTTTAGTATAAACGCAAATATATGAATTTATGTAAACCTTTTTTAAAGAAATACTTTGCCGTCGTCCAGAGGAATTAAATCCTCAATCGCATTCGTCACCAAGAGGGGAGTTATCGCTGGCTGGCGTGGAAACTTGTCCCTGGGGATATTACACCGTTGAAACAGGCAGAAGCGGAAATTCTTAAAGCCTATAAAAGATCCCCCTCCCATGGCTTCCCCCTTTTTAAGGGGAACGGAAAAGGGATCTAATAGGCAAAACAGTAACATAAGCTACAAAATAATTTCTAGGATAACTTATTACTTCTGACAATCGCATTTCAGGAAATCCTGCGTTATACTGCTCAAGATTTCGCTAGTGAGTACCCAGGAAAATAATGGATCAAATGTCTCTCACTGTCACTCAAGTCATTCAAGCCATCCTTGCACCCGCCGTGATGATTTCATCCAGTGGTTTGTTCTTCTTAGGATTAAATGCGAGACAGTCTTCCTTATTAAATCGCATCCGGTTATTGAACAACGAGAGAAGAATCATTGCGAAAGAGTTAATGCACCAAGGACAGTTCGATTCGGGAGAAGATATTCGCTTTTTAAGTTTAGAACATCAACTGAATAATCTGTTACGCCGCGCCTGGTATGTCCGGAATTCAACCCTTTGCGACACATTAGCGGTTGTTTTTTTTGTGTTGACATCATTTGCCATTGCCCTCCATTTTTTTATGGGGATAACCTTACTGGCACAATTACCCATTTTTTTGTTTATTACTGGAATGTTTTTAGTGTTAGTGGGGGTAATTTGTTTAGCAATTGATGAAGTAATCGCCTATTCGGTAATTTTACTGGAGGTTCAAGATAAACAAGCCGTTGGACTCAATTTATTCGGCAGGTTGAGTGAACCTAAGCAGGGAGATCAGAGTAAAATCTAAAAAGAGAAAAGAAGCGTCTTTTCCTCTGCATTTTCAGGTGAAATTGTTGGTAACAAAATCTGCTATGGTTGATGACGAATAGATATTTATCGAATCGATTCAGAGGAGTTCGCTTTGCTGTCTACTTTCCCCCTACAACTCAATCCCTATCTTCTGTTGACGATTCACTGCATCATCGGCATTATCGCGGCGCTCCTGGCTCGACGCAAGGGGTTTGATTTCCGCCGTTGGCTGATTATCGGGTTAATTGGTGGTACACCTGCGTTGATAGCCGCGCTAGTTGTTAAGCCAAAACTGTAGGGATTTTAGCTTTCACGGTTGAACCACCATCACCATCTGTAGGGGCACGACATGTCGTGCCCCTACAAGGTTTCGTCTAGAATAGTCATTAATCTGGTTAATAATTCCCCTACCATCGACTTCCTAACGCCATGACTGGATCTGAAGTTCTCATCGCTCAAGCGATTAGCGGAATCGCTGTTCCCGTTTTCCAAACCCTCTGGGGACAAGGCGGTAAAGTTCTGGGATTATTTGGCAAAACTCTGGATGAAAAAGCCAAACAAGCGATTTTTAAAGCTTCTCGGCAATATGCACAGAATTATACAGAACGTCATGGCATTCTGAAAGTCTTAGGAATGCGAGAACCTGTTTCCTTGGAATCGGTTTATACAACAGTGCAATTTTTGGATGACGCCGCGATTCAGAGTTTTGAATCGGTTGAAACCCTAGAAACTGTCTATCGGAAAGCAAAACAGCGGAGTTTTCAGTCTCAAGATTGCCCCAAGCAACCCGGAATTACTGTCGCTAATCAAAAGCAATATTTGATGGTGTTAGGAAGTCCCGGTGCGGGAAAGTCTACCTTCTTGCGGCGGATGGGATTGGAAGCGCTGAAGGGAAAGAAAGGACAATTTAAACACGCTTGTATTCCGGTATTGATTGAACTCAAGACATTTAACCAGGGTGAGATTGATATTGAACATAAAATTGCTGAAGAATTCCGCATCTGTGGGTTTCCCGCACACCAGGAATTTACGGCTAAAGCCTTGGAACAAGGGAAACTGCTGATTTTGTTGGATGGATTGGATGAAGTGCCAACGGAGCGAATGAATCAGGTAATTCAGCATATTCAGAACTTTGTCGATTTACATGATAAGAATCGCTTTATTGCTTCCTGTCGGGTTGCAGCTTATCGCCACAATTTCCGCCGCTTTACCGATGTGGCAATGGCAGAGTTTGATGATGTTCAGATTGAGAATTTTATTGGCAATTGGTTTCAGCGTGAGCCAGAAATAGGTCAAGAGTGTTGGCAAAAGCTGAATCATGAAGACAATAAAGCGGCGAAGGAACTGACACAGACGCCGTTGTTGCTGACGTTAGTCTGTTTACTTTATCAGCGATCGCGGAAATTTCCTACCAACCGCGCTACGCTGTATGAACGAGCATTGCGTGTGTTATTAGAAGAATGGGCAGCAGAAAAAGGTGTTTTTAAAGATGACGTTTATAAAGGATTAGATACTAAACGAAAGGAAATGATGCTGTCGGAAATTGCCCATGATGCGTTTCAGGCAGATCATTTATTTTTGCCCAGACGGGAGATTGCGGATCAGATTGAGCAACTCTTGGCAGAAATGCTCCCCGATGAAACATTGATTGATGGGGAAGCCGTTTTAAAATCAATTGAAAAACAACATGGGGTATTAGTCCAACGGGCAGAAGGGGTTTACTCGTTTTCTCATTTAACCCTTCAGGAATATTTGACGGCACAATATATTGATGATCATCGCCAAATTGAAAAGTTAGTCAAAGAACATCTTACTGATCAGCGCTGGCAGGAGGTATTCTTATTAGTTTCTGGACTAATGCGGGGTGGGGCAGATGAGTTACTCTTGTTGATGGAAACAAATGAAGCGCAAACCTATATTAATACTCCCCGGTTACAAGCGTTATTATGTTGGGCAGATTGGGTAACGGCTGATTCTGAAAGCAATTTGAAGCCTGTAGCAAAACGTGCGATCGCCAACGTCAACGCTCTCGCCAACATCCTTGCCTACGCCTTACCCAATGCCTGCCTTAACCCCTCCATCAACGCCTATGCCAAAGCTCTCGCCTACACCTATGCCAATGCCTACGTCCTCACCAACGCTTATGCCAAAGCCTACGCTGAGTCCTACACCTACGCCTACGCCGAGTCCTACATCCTCACCAAAGCCAATGCCTACATCCAGACTATTACTAAAGCTATCGATAATGCCTACAAACTGAAAGAACTTAAAATTTTTAAAGATGACAATCTCACTGTCTTGATTGCCAGACTAGAAGCTCTAAAAACTAAAGTCCCCAACGATGATCAACCTTTAGAAAAACATCGAGCATTTGCCAATAAGATATTACAAACCTCTCTAAAGTGTTTTAATCTTAACCCAAAATTGATAAGTTTATCTGAAGCAGAAGCAACAGCAATGTCCAATTATTGCTATGCCAATACTCTGATGGTTAAGTGCAAGAAATCAGCCGTGCGGGTATCGCCCAAAACCTGGGCGGCGATTGAAGAACGGATGTTGCGGGTTCCCGACAACGGATAATCCAAGTTTCGCTTGTGTCCCGATTCAAAGCATGGACGCTACCTGTCAGGGATCTGACTTTTTACGGTATGTGGTGCCTCTGTAGGGGCGGGTTTCACTACTATCTTTTCGGTTGCACCCAGATGTCACTAAACCCGCCCCGACTCAGGTTTCTAGCCTTACCTCTGCGTCCCTCTACCTTAAAACAACATATCGTTAAGCTACCTGTAAGGGTACGGCAATGCCGTACCCCTACATTATGTCCCTGCGCCTTAATCTGGGTTCTGTAGAGTTAATACAACACCTGCACCATTGTAGAGACGTTGCATGCAACGTCTCTACAACAGCGACTTGATACCGAAACAACGCATTAATTAATTCAGCGCGATCGCATTTCTCATTGTACGAATTCACCAACCACCTTGATTCGGTCTGGTGTGCAATGGTAGAGTTAGCTGGCTGGCTAAGGAGATTTTGGCTTGACTTCAAATTCTAATTTAGAACGGTAGAAGCAAACATCGAATTCAATAAAAAAGTTAGTCTGACCCAAAATCAATGGTGTGTTTGGACGCTGCACCCATGCAAACAGCAATTTTGCCTGGGGAAAGTCTCCGATTTTGGCGATCGCAGAAAACGGCATTGCTAGCTGATTGCTAAGATTACCCGCTAACTGAATAATAGCTCTGCGATCCTCCCAAATTCCCCCTAATTGAAGACCAATTTCAAAAGGTAAAACATTAACTGTAGCACCGCTATCCACTAGCCCAATAGCTTCAACTATATGGTCTTCCCGATGTAGCATTAGCGGAAGTCTCGGCAGGCTGTCAAACTCATTTTGAGTTGGGCTAGTGGTTGAATATTTAAACCGCATATATCACTGCTGACTTGCATCTGAGCTTTTGAAGGCTTCCATTAAAACTGCACCTGCCCCAAAACAATCATAAGGGGTTGGCAAGTCATAGATTTTAAAGGGTTCCAACGGTGAAATATCCTTAGCCATCTCCAAATCCTCAGCCAGAATTCGGATCAGTTTGAGCTTTTCCGTTGCGGTGAGTTGTCGTGCCGCAGGAAGCACCTCAGCTAGTGACATAATTGCACGTCCCCAAATTGCCAGAATTTACACCTACAGCTTACTCGATTCCAGTCTGATTAGATTCAACATCAGCTTGTTCAACAACCAAAACCTATAATGAAAATCTAACGCTACCTCAAAACCCTGTACCCTAACATGACCACCTCTCCCCGTCGCTACCATATCACCACCTTCGGCTGCCAGATGAACAAAGCCGACTCGGAACGCATGGCTGGTATCTTAGAAGATATGGGATTTGAGTGGTCAGAAGACCCCAATGACGCCAGCCTAATTCTCTACAATACCTGCACGATTCGCGATAACGCCGAACAAAAAGTCTATTCCTACCTGGGTAGACAGGCAAAGCGTAAACAAGAACAAGCTGACCTTACCTTAATTGTTGCTGGCTGTGTCGCCCAACAGGAAGGAGAAGCGCTGCTGCGGCGTGTCCCGGAACTGGATTTAGTGATGGGACCCCAACACGCCAACCGCCTGCAAGACTTACTCGAACAAGTCTCCGACGGGAACCAAGTTGTCGCCACTGAACCTATCCATATCGTCGAAGACATTACTAAACCCCGCCGCGATAGCACGGTTACCGCTTGGGTAAATGTGATTTACGGCTGTAACGAACGCTGCACCTACTGCGTTGTCCCCAATGTGCGCGGTGTGGAACAATCCCGCACTCCAGAGGCGATTCGGGAGGAAATGGCAGAATTAGGACGCCAAGGCTATAAGGAAATTACCCTGCTGGGACAAAATATTGATGCTTATGGGCGAGATTTACCTGGCGTCACTGAATCCGGACGGCATCAGCACACCTTGACAGATTTACTCTCTTATGTTCACGATGTCCCTGGAGTTGAGCGGATTCGGTTTGCCACAAGTCACCCCCGCTATTTCACCGAACGACTAATTCGCGCTTGTAAGGATTTGCCTAAAGTTTGCGAACATTTCCACATTCCCTTCCAATCCGGAGATAACGATATCCTCAAAGCCATGGCGCGGGGATACACCCAGGAAAAATATCGCCGAATTATTGATACGATTCGCAATTATATGCCCGATGCGTCGATTAGTGCGGATGCGATTGTCGGCTTTCCGGGAGAAACCGAGGCACAGTTTGAGAATACATTGAAACTGGTGGAGGATATTGAATTTGACCAATTAAACACCGCCGCTTACTCCCCTCGCCCTGGTACACCCGCCGCCCTGTGGGAGAATCAGCTAAGTGAGGAGGTCAAGAGCGATCGCCTGCAACGGCTCAACCATTTAGTGAACACCAAAGCCGCCGCGCGATCGCAACGTTATTTAGGGCGGATTGAAGAAGTCCTCGTCGAAGATCAAAATCCCAAGGATTCCAGCCAAGTAATGGGACGCACCAGGGGGAATCGGTTGACTTTCTTTACTGGGGATATTAATCAATTAAAAGGACAGTTAGTTCAGGTAAAAATTACCGAAGTTCGTGCCTTCAGTCTCACCGGTCAAGCGTTAACATTAGCGCCTTGTTAAAAAGAATGTCATGTCAGGTAGGCAATGCCTATCCGACTCCTGACACAGACTCTAGCAACTGACGATTGGGAATGCGATCGGCTAAAGATTTCCAATGGAAAATATTCCAGTCATCAGTTGTCCTGATTTTGGTGAAAGTTACTTTACCGCACGAACCCTTCACGAAATTGAGCGGATTAAACGCCAACGTAAATCCTTGGCTGTTGAACGTCCTGTGGAAGTGGCTAGTTTTGCACAGTGAGTAATATGTAAAGTTATTACTGTATAACCATAAGTTATCTATAAAACCCGCCCCTACGCCTCGGCTTCCCCACCTTCCCTCTGGAAAAAGTGCAGTTACCGTGAAGATGGGATATATAAGAGAAGAAGAGACCAATATCATAGATGACCTACCCAAAGCCATAGCGTAGTATGGACTAACTGGGACTGTATTCCAGCCATAGCCTTACTAGTAACGACTTTGGGGATGCACCAACCGCCTAACCTAGCCATCATACACGGCATACGCTAACACCCATGAACCTCACTCCCACTCAAAACCATACCCTCTTGCCAAAATGAAGGGTCAAAATTCCCTGAGGACGGATCAATGACTTGACACCTCGCCAAAACTACTTAGATTAGACTGTTCAGCTAAGCTGCTATTTTGAGGACTCCCATGACCACCCTCGTCATCGTCGAATCTCCCACCAAAGCTCGCACCATTCGTAACTACTTGCCTTCGGACTACCAAGTAGAAGCGTCAATGGGTCATATTCGTGACCTTCCTCAATCGGCTAGTGAGATCCCCGAAGCCATCAAGGGAGAAAAATGGGCGCAGTTGGGGGTAAACGTGGAAGCAGATTTTGAACCCATCTACGTTGTCCCCAAGGATAAAAAGAAAGTCGTCAAACAACTCAAAGACGCCCTACAAGACGCCGAAGAATTAGTCCTAGCCACAGACGAAGACCGGGAAGGGGAAAGCATCAGTTGGCATTTATTGCAAGTCCTCAAACCCAAAGTTCCCTGCAAACGCATGGTTTTTCACGAAATTACCCAAGAAGCGATTCGTGACGCCCTGCAAAATTGTCGGGATATTGATGACCAACTGGTACGCGCCCAAGAAACCCGGCGAATTTTAGACCGATTGGTAGGTTATACCCTCTCACCTCTGTTGTGGAAAAAAATTGCCTGGGGATTATCAGCGGGGCGCGTCCAATCCGTTGCGGTAAGGCTTTTGGTGCATCGAGAACGCCAACGCCGTGCGTTCCGTCAAGGGAGTTATTGGGACTTAAAAGCCCTTTTAGACCAAGACAACACCCCCTTTGAATCCCGCCTCGTCACCCTAGCGGGGACAAAAATTGCCACTGGAAGTGATTTCGACGCCAACACGGGGCAAATTATCCAAGGGCGGACGGTGCGGCTGCTGAATGAAGCTGAGGCGCGAGACTTGCAAGCGCGGCTGGTGGACAAAACCTGGACAGTGACTGACCTGGAAGAACGCCCCGTCATCCGCAAACCCGCCCCCCCCTTTACTACCTCTACCCTGCAACAGGAAGCCAACCGCAAGTTAAGCTTATCGGCACGGGATACAATGCGGACGGCTCAAAACTTGTACGAACAGGGGTATATTACCTATATGCGGACAGATTCGGTGCATTTATCCGCCCAAGCGATCGCAGCAGCCCGGAGTTGCGTCGAACAAATGTATGGTCAGCAATACCTCAGCCCCAAACCGCGTCAGTACAGCACCAAAAGTAAAGCCGCCCAAGAAGCCCACGAAGCCATTCGCCCCGCCGGAAGTACGTTCCGTACCCCCAGAGACACCGGATTATCGGGTCGCGAATTGCAACTGTATGAGTTAATTTGGAAACGCACCGTCGCCAGTCAAATGGCAGACTCGCGCCAAACCCACATTACCGTAGACCTCGAAGTCGAAGATGCAGGATTTCGGTCTACAGGAAAACGCATCGATTTTCCCGGTTACCTCCGGGCGTATGTGGAGGGTTCTGATGATCCCGAAGCCGCTTTAGAAGACCAAGAAGTTGTCCTTCCCCCCTTAGCTGCTGGGGATCATCCAGAGTGCAAAAACCTGGAAGCCATCGGTCATGAAACCCAACCCCCAGGGCGCTACACCGAAGCCTCCCTGGTCAAAACCCTAGAAAGTGAAGGAATTGGGCGTCCGAGTACCTACGCCAGCATTATCGGTACAATTATCGATCGCGGCTATGCCCAAATGCAAAAAAAGACCCTCATCCCCACCTTCACCGCCTTTGCAGTCACCAGTTTACTAGAGAAACACTTCCCTGACTTGGTGGACACCAGCTTTACCGCCAAAATGGAACAAACCCTTGACGAAATCTCCACCGGAGAAGCCGAATGGCTACCCTATCTGGAGAAATTCTATCGGGGTGACAATGGCTTAGAAACCCAAGTTCGCGAACGGGAAGACGAAATTGATCCTAATGAAGCCCGGAGTGTAGAACTAGAAAATCTGGATGTTAAAGTTCGCATCGGTAAATTTGGTCCCTATATCGAAGCCGGAAATGGCGAGGGTTCCGTCACCGCATCCATTCCCCAAGACTTGACCCCCTCTGAACTGGATGCAGAACAGGTAGAGATTATCCTCAAGCAAAAAACCCAAGGACCGGAAAAACTGGGACTGCACCCCGAAACGGGCGAACCGATTTATCTGTTAACCGGGAGTTATGGTCCTTATGTCCAATTGGGTGAAGTCTCTGAGGAGAATAAGAAACCGAAGCGGATGTCTTTACCCAAAGGGGTGAACATGGAAGATGTCACCCTAGACATGGCGCTGGGTCTATTAGCACTCCCGCGTACCCTAGGCGTTCATCCTGGAACTGGGGGCAAAGTTCAGGCGGGATTGGGGCGTTTTGGTCCTTATGTTGTCCACAACCAGGGTAAAGAGGGAAAAGATTATCGTTCCCTCAAAAAAGAGGACGATGTATTGACAATTTCCCTAGAGCGTGCATTGGAGATATTGTCTCAGCCGAAAAAATCCAAAGGGGGTAGTCGCAGCAAGTCTAAGACTCCATTACGGGAATTAGGGGCGCATCCAGAGGACAAAGAACCCGTCAATATCTACGAGGGTCCCTATGGAACATACATCAAGCATGGTAAAACCAATGCGGGAATCCCTGATGATCAATCGGTTGAGGATATTACCTTAGAAAAAGCCTTGGAACTCTTAGCCGCGAAGAAATCCAGCAGCCGTTCCAAAAAATCAAAATCCTCAACATCCTCAACATCCTCGAAGAGTCGCAAGAGTACCAAAAAATAGGTTGGTGTAGAGACGTTGCATGCAACGTCTCTACAGTTAAGTTTAATTGTGTCCACCTATAAGTTCTCAATTTTTGTTCGTAATTCTGTCAAATCAGGATATTGAGTAATATCAAGTTGCTCAATTGCCCAATTACAAAAATTTTCTTTTAAAGAAATGTATTGAGATTTTTGTCGCTGCATGGCTTTTTGCAGATCTTTACCATGAAACCAGATTATGTACTGCTTATGTTGCCAAAATTCGTCTTGGCTAAACTTATCCTGATAGATACCTAAACTTTCCTCAAATTTGTCTTGGGTGACTTGATCAACAGCCTCTCTAAACGTCTGAATCAGTTTCTTGGCTTCAGCTTGACAGTGTGGTAAACCTAAAGAAGCAGGAAGTTTACCACTACCTTTTGTCCAAGTTGTTTTAAGATGCGATCGCGCCCCACTTGGCTTCGCTACATCAGCCAATGCCCATCGTACTGCTTGATAGTCTTTCAGCTCTCTTGCTGCCCCGTCAATCCATTCTGCAATTTTCTCAATTCCCGGTGAATTGCCATGTCCCCACTTGAATAAAGGATTTTCCGATTTCTCAAACATAGCATGCCAATACTTATGAATTAAATTAGCATCTAAGAGATAATTTTCAATACAAGCACGATTAGTTAAAAAACAGTGTTTTATTAGTTTTAGTGGGAGCAATTTACCGTCTGAGGTTGGCTCAACATCAAAATCTCTATCCCTAAAAATTATATATCGTTTATTTACAGCTTTATCATGAGACAAGTAACCTTGAGCAAAAGGTGAAAATGAAAACTTCCCACTAGCCGGCACAATTGTTGGTCCCTGTCCAGGTTCCAAGACACGCTCTAGAAGTTTGATATCAAAACTGGTTTGTTTCCCCTCACAGAAAATAACCTTATCAACGACACTCATGATTACACCTCTAACCGGATAATATGTGCTTCAGGTACTAATCCCTCTACATAATCAGAGTGAGTCGTGATGATGAATTGATTATTTTTACCCAATTTATGCAATGTTCTTAGCAATGCTTGTTGCATGGGTGGATGTAAATGTAATTCAAGTTCATCAATCAAGATGACTGAATTATGAATATTCCAGTTGGCAAAGTCCATTAACATGGGAAATATAGCCCGTTCTCCCCCAGACATTTCCGAAATTTCATACTGGTTTTTACCATCGTAGAGATAAAACCAAGGTTCACTCAGGATATCATCAATATTCTCGCGGGGAACCGGACCTTCAAAACTACGTTCGGGAAAAACTTTCTGGTAAGCTTGTTCAATTTCAGCGTAAATATCTTTTTGTCCTGGACGTAGTTGCTTAATTCTACCTGTTTCAATATCTTGGTGGAATTGTCGCAATTTTGATAGGCGATCTCGTAAATTATTATCAGTTATTTCAATTTTATTATCGGAATCTTCAGTTGTTAAACTTGTTGACGTTCTTTGTTCGGTATACCAGAAGACTGTACCCACTCGTTCAAACACCTGAAACCCTTCAGATCGCCGCAGTTGTTTAGCATAGTCTCGTCCTTTAAATTGGAACAATTGATCTGCCGTATCTGCTTGGACTCGCTCACCTTGCCATCTCAAAGTTGCTAGATAATCCTTTGCTGGAGGAACGGGTAAATGACGACCTATTTCTTGTAATTGTAATTTTTGATGGAACTCCTGAACGGCGTCGAGTTCTTGAGATGAAAATTGCACCTTTAGAGTCACCTCTGGCTCAAATCGACCCCAGTTATTTGCTAGCAGTTCATGATTAAATCCTACCCAATCTAAATCATCCAGTTTTTGCAAGCGTCCAGTTGCTACTCCCAGCGTCGCCGCAATTGCCTGTAAAAGACTGGTTTTACCAGCACCATTCATGCCAATTAGGACAATAATATCCTGTGCCAAACCCGTTTCTAAATCTGTAAAATTAAAGGTAGAATTCCTAAATTTTTTGAAATAATTTAACTCGATCGATTGAACTTTCATGGCTAATTATTTAACTCTTTACGTGTTTACTCACCTGAATTAGTCTCAGTAGATAGTTGGGCAATTAGATCGTTTAAGGGAATATTTTCCTCGTGCTTTGACTTGACACCTGTCGGTGTTTCTGCAACCTGAGCCTCTACTTCTTCTATTGATAACACGGGTAAGTCGAATGCATCCTTAAACCATTTTACCAGTTGGCTCAATTCTTCTAGCGAAGCACCAACAACAACAGGTGCTTTACCATAAGCTACAATTGTACCATCTGGCTCATAAAATACCTCACGAATTGAATAGCGTCCTTATTTACATACTGACAATAGAATCGACGGATATGCTTATATCAGAAAACGCTAGGGGATAAATTATCCCTCCAGTTAAGGTAGATCGGGAAGCGTATTCTCCATCTTGGGGATCTCGAAATACAATTAGTTGTCTTTTTTTCAGGTTAACGACCCAGTATTCAGAAATACCAACTTGGGCATAAATTTTAAGTTTTATCCCCAAATCGTTCTCTAAAGTTGACTCGGAGTATTCGATGAGCCAGAAAATATTCTCTGGATAAGGGTGATGCTCTAGGTATTCACGCCCCAATCGTTGCACAATGGCAATATCGGGTTCAGGTTCAGAGTTGTTTGGGAGTGTAATCGGCTTGGCTAAGCGAACCATTGCGCGATCGCATAACCGTCGCATCAGATATTCCCCAGCTTCACTACTGAAGTAGGCGTGGGGTTCTCCTTCTGGTGACATCTCGACAATTTCTCCCTGAAGTAGTTCCACCTGCCGATCCTCTAAGATCCCTGCCGCAATCATGCGGTGATACTCGTCTATTGTCCATTTGGCTGTGATGAGTGCCATCGCGATCGCGTTTCTGTTGCTTTAAAGATGAAACACTGATTAGGTTTAGGTTTCCTTCAATCCAAATCCTTATGGGTAAAGGATTTGGCATCCTTGCCACTATAACTCGCAACAACCTGACCTTGACCTGTCATTTGATATTTATACGTCACCAATCCCTCCAATCCTACAGGACCACGGGGCGGTAATTTATTTGTACTAATTCCGACTTCGGCGCCAAACCCATAGCGGAACCCATCCGCAAACCGAGTCGAACAGTTGTGGAACACATTCGCACCATCGACTTGATTGAGGAATATCTGGGCAATGTCTGCATCTTCGGTGACAATAACATCGGTATGCCCAGAACCATAATGATTAATATGATTAATTGCTGCTTCCAGAGAGTCTACGATTTTAATCGACAGAGTTAAATCATTATATTCTGTAGACCAATCTGCATCTGTGGCGGCTGAACAGTCAATCATTTGGCAAGTCGCTTCATCGCCACGGAGTTCCACCAGCCGTTCTTTCAAGGCTTTTGCGGCTAGGGGAAGGAAACTCGGCGCGATCGCACGATGGATCAGTAGGGTTTCTATCGCATTACACACCGCCGGATACTGGGTTTTCGCATCGACAGTAATCTCTACCGCTTTTTGCAAGTCAGCCGCCCGATCAATATAACCATGACATATCCCATCCGCATGACCCAATACCGGAATCCGGGTATTATCTTGAACAAAGCGGACAAAGGCATTCGATCCTCTGGGAATAACTAAATCAATGTATTGATCCAACTGCAATAGCGCCATCGTCTCCTCTCTGGTGGTTAAGAGTTGCACCACCGCCGGATCAATCGAACTCGTAGATAATCCTTTATGAATCGCCTTAACAATCGCTTCACAGGATCGTACTGCTTCTTTCCCACCTTTGAGAATCACCCCATTCCCCGATTTCACCGCCAGGGAGGTAATTTGCATCACCGCATCGGGACGTGCTTCAAAGATAACGCCTAAGACTCCCAGGGGACAAGTGACGCGCTTGAGAACTAATCCTTTATCGAGTTCCCGATGAATTTGGATTGCGCCAATGGGATCAGTCAACCTACCGACATCCCGCACCCCCGCGATCGCGGCGTTTAGTTTTGTCTCATCCAGCTTCAGGCGGTTGTAAAGGGGTTTGGGGATACCCTCCGCTTCTGCGGCTTGACAATCCGCGACATTCGCCGCCAAAATATCTGCTGTTGCGGTTTCTAAGGCTTTCGCGATCGCTTCAATGGCTAGATTCTTAGTATCAGTGGACATAACCGCCAACAGTCGCGCCGCTTGGCGAGTGGATTGTGCGATCGCGCTGAGGGATTGGGATGGTACTGGAGTCGCTGTCATGGCTGGAGATTGGAATACCAACTAAGTCATCTGAAGTCTAGCAAAATCCTCGGCTGGGCGGAAATTATGATTGATGTCTTTCCCAGAAGCCAAAAGCGCAATCTATCTAAAAAATATTAGAGGTTCCTGGATAATAGGATTTACTGCATAGCTTGAATCTTCGATCAGCCAAACCTTAAAAATTAGCCACGATATAAATATAAATATTAAAGTCGATAAACTTTTTAATAAAAACATAATTCTACAACATTTTTTCACTCAATTAAATAAATGTTTTAACAGCCAAGCGCTCCAAAATATAATATGAAAAGCCACAATCGCCCAAAATACGATTTGGTAAGAATTTTTGCTACTTTTGTGGCGTAGGGTGCGTTGAGCAATGAAAGCACCTAACCATCCACCTGCTAGTTCGCACAAATGTAACGTTTTTTCAGGTATCCTCCATTCTCCGGTTCTAGCATGGGACTTATCGTGAGCATAAAGGAGAAAGGTTAACCCACTCATGCTCAAATACAGCAGCAGAGGAATAAAATTTGATGTTATTGATGCCAAGTGAACTGAACCGCCAATAGGAAATAGAGATAAAAACAAAACTTCCCAGACTAATAAAGACGATTTTGTTCTCTTTTTCGATCCCTTTCTTTTAGCAGAGGTTTTGGCTAACTGTTTTGGACTAGGCTGAGATGCCGTTCCTTCGATGACAGCATTGCTAGCACGACGTTTTCCTTTGTTGTCAACGGTTACTTGATAAAGGATAATGTCATCGACTTGGGGACGGCGATTAGGATTTTTTAATCCAGTGATATGCAGAAAAACGTCTTGATCGCCATGATTAGGTTTGATAAAGCCAAAACCCCTTTCGTCTTTCCAAACCGTTAATTGACCTTTATGCGTTTTGGGTTTCATCCCTAAAACTAAATGCTAGTTTAGAATACTATACCATGGCGTCAGCCTTGCACCCCTACAGTTGGGTATCAACAGTGACAATAGAATCGATGGATATACTTATATCAGGAAATGCTAAGGGATAAATTATTCCTCCAGTTAACGTAGCTCTTGAAGCATATTCCCCAGCTTCATGGGGTTCTCCTTCTGGTAATATCTCAACAATTTCTCCCTGAAGTAGTTCCACCCGCCGATCCTCTAAAATCCCCGCCGCAATCATGCGGTGATATTCGTCTATTGTCCATTTGGCTGTGGTGACTCTCATCGCGATCGCGTTTCTTTTTCTGGCTTTATTATAGACAGCGCTAACTATAGAGGCGCAAAGAGCGCCTACTAGGAACGGCTTCATCTCCACTATATTCAAAAATTGAATATATAATAAAATTATGAATATAGTATGGATGACCCGATGCCTATTCGCAACAAAGACGACACGCTGAATCTGACGTTGATAGAAGAGTCGATCCTGAATGCGCTGATGTATCGAGAACGCTATGGATTGGAGATTATGAGTGCGATCGCGCAAGCTAGCAACGGTGAACGCACCATTGGCTTCAGTTCCCTTTACCCCACCTTGCGAAAACTGGAAAAGCGGGGATTTGTGACCTCTCGCTGGGGTGATGAAGCGCCGGAGGAAACCACAGGCGCACGCCGACGTTACTACAAAATTACAGGTTCTGGCTTGCAAGCCTTAGAGAAAAAGCAACAATTCCTCAACGCCTTACAACATTTGCAACCTGTACTGGGAGAACTTTAAATGATGCAACGAAACCGTCACCGCCGCCACGTCGTTTCGCAGATAATACGTTTTATCCGGCGTGGTGTAAAAGCGATCGCCAAAACCTTGATCTATCTAACTGTTGAATTTACCATCTACGTTGCTATTGCTGGAGTTGCGATCGCGCTTTTCTGGCTGGGATTACCCAGTTATGTCGCCTTAGGATTAAGTATCGGATTAGTAATTCTCAGCCTCACCATTAGTTTTCTGGCTTACCGACAACATCGCCTCATCACCAGGCGATCCGTCACAATCCATGCTTCTCCTACTATGAAAGGGGATGTCAAACTAGCTGACTTGATCGCTCAAACCCTTGCCGAAAAAGCGCCTCAGGAGTGGGAAGAATACCAAGATTGGCTACATGATATTTTGCTGGATCGTCGCCAACGGCTAGATGAGGGTGATCCCCATTGGCGAGTAACCCTATTAACCTACTGGCGATTAACTCGACTCTGCATTACCGTCACTTTGATCAAGCTGAGACGACTTGCGATCGCGGCGAGACGACTGCGTTAGCAACTCCCCACGATTGCGATCGCGCCCCTTATTGATGGATGATCCGAAACACCTGTACCCTGTAGGGGCTACCCCCTTACACCAATTAACAACACCTGTCCACCCCATTGGATCGGCTCACCCTCGACTCAA
Source organism: Coleofasciculus sp. (assembly GCF_046565525.1). Lineage (NCBI taxonomy): Bacteria > Bacillati > Cyanobacteriota > Cyanophyceae > Coleofasciculales > Coleofasciculaceae > Coleofasciculus > Coleofasciculus sp. Next base: position 17,343 of record NZ_JBKHUP010000050.1, read on the forward strand.
TCAATGTCGTGATCGGTTCGTGATTTGCCAAGGACGAATGACAAAAGACAAAAGACAAAAAAAAGAGAGTCACCTAAGCAACTCTCCGGATTATCAGGGTGCATCTACTATGCACAATTATAAACTTATGGGATGAGGGGTGTCACCCCCTATTTACAAAAAAGATGTTTAGTTTTGTAAAGGAGTGGCGGCGTCACCCGTGATCCGTGACCCCTGAGCGACGACAATAATTATACCTCCGTCGCAGGAAACTCCGCGTCTTTAGACCGGGGAGTGTCAAACGTGGTAACTTGGCTCACGGATGTACTCGCACAGATCATAACAGCTTGCTCCAACTCGACTGAGTATTAATACTTACTTTTACCCTTAGTAAAACAGGCGAAAGTGAAATCAGGATGAAAAGCAAGCTGTTGTTCTGATTCAGGTTTAGACGAGGTATTTCATCCTAATTTCATAAAGGGCTGTCAAGCTATTAGATAAGAAACTCCATAGAGCTTGTTAAGCCGGAGAATGTTGTAAGCAACCCCGGTCTCGCATACACGGAGCTTTAGCCAAATAAGTTAAAGCTGTGCTTACCAGCCTAAGTGCTAAGCGCACTACGTTATCGGCAAGTGTTAAAGACCTACCAGCGGATGCGATAGCCAGTTTGCTGCTCTAGAACCGAAAAGTTAAACAGTTTTAAGGTCACTGAAACAGTGCTTTTTGGACAGTTACCGACCGATAACCTTGGCGAGGCTAACTTTACCCCAGAAATGGGTGAAAACCGGAGGGGCAACCATACCCCTCCACCCCGAAAGGGGTATGCTTCTTAAACCGCTACCCCGTGTTCCTCCCTGGTCTAAAGACACAGGGTTTCCCACAACGAAGGATTTTTATGAATGCAAGACTATTTACTCAAACTCTTATCAGTGCAGCCGTTGGAGGTGTGGTAGCCCTAGGGCTTACAGGTAGCCCCTTATTGGCACAGAACCGAGAAGTCACCCCTGGCACACCTGCAAACTCTACTCCTGAAGCTACAGCCAATCAACATCAACAGCACCAAGAAATGATGGATCAGATGCAGCAAACGATGAGTCAGATGCAGCAGATGATGGAGAAGTGCAAAGCCAAAATGAACCATGGTACGATGGACAGTGGTAATGCCCATACTGGGGCGATGTCCGGTCAACAGGGCAATAGTAGCACGCCTCATAGCCATAGCACGGGTAACTAAGGACACATCATTGAGTAGAGACGTTGTATGCAACGTCTCTACCAAAGTTCGGAAAGTCTTAAGGGATGTGTCTACCTACTGCTAGAGTTGGACAAAGTGAAGAAGTTTCAATTATTCTCCTTAGGTTGCGCGGGAGCAACAGCAGCTTTAACATTGACCGCCTGAACCCCTTTGATTTCTTTTGCCAAGGGTTCAATTCTCTCAAATTGTTCCTGAGTGGGGACAGTTCCCGATACAGTTACAGCACCGTCCTCCGCTTCAATAACTAATGCACTAGCTGGAAGATTCGCTTCGAGTTTACTGCGAACTTCGCTCTCTAGGTCATCATCACTTCTACCTTCAGCCGCACCGTCATTTAAGGCATTGTTGCGCTCCTCCCGGGCGCGAATGTCAGCATTAAGCTGGTTTTGGCGAACTTGACTTTGACCATCTTCCTGGCTTTCTTGAGCCTCATCAGCGTCTAGAACTTCTGGCGCGTCTGTAATTGTATTTGGAGCATCTGCACTGGTTTTAGCACCGTCGGCGCAAGCTACAGCACCAAAGAGCATAAAACTAGCCAAGAGAACAGGGGTGAATTTTTTCATGGTTTTTCCTAAGGTTGAAAACAGTAGATAAGGATTTTTTGCCTTAATTTTTGGTAACTCGCTAACCTTAGAGTCGTCTCAATACTACTCGGCGCTTGAAAACTAGATGAGAATGAAACCCTGGAACTATTGGGGTTTATCGTTTCTAAGAAGGCTTATTCCTTGCAGTATTGAGAGTCTTCTGCTTTTATTAGAAGGTTTGATGGCGACGGTCAACGATCACGACTTCAGGATCATCACTGATCCGGTTGGTGCGATGGGGTTCCTGAACCTGACCCGTCGCCGAATTAAAAATCCCCCAATCCTGTATTCCATGACGGCTCAAAATGGTTTCGGCTTGGTGGATTTGGGCTTGGGTGCCTTCTACCATTACCAGAAATGCACCTCGATTAAATCGGTCATGGAAAAAGGAATTATGTTCTCCGAGAAAGCCGAAAGCGCTATCAAAGCGATCGCGAATGGTAAGATTAGGCATCCAGTTGTGGCGCTGATAGTCACGAGCAATCACAGACACTTGATTCATGGGAAAATCTGCATCGTATAATTCTTGGATTGCCGTATCCATATCATGGCGACGAGAGAATGTACCAACCGCCCGATGAGGGTGATTTACAGCGTGGGAAGTATTAGCCATTGAATTACTCCGAGGAGAATGATCATCATTGAGTCCGTCAAAAATCGCCCATTCTTGGACACCGTGACGGCGCAAGATCGGTTCGACGCGACGGATTTGGGCTTCTTTTTCTTCTAAGATCAGCAAGTATTCACCCTGGTTAAATCGGTTGTGGAAGGAGTGATGACGATCTTTGAGAAAGCCAAAGGATGTTTGATCGAAGCGATCGCGAACATTCAAACCCGGTATCCAGTTGTTGTGCTTGTTGTCACGGGTAATCAGAGAAACGTGGTTCATGGGAAAGCCAGCATTGCTCAATTCCCAGATTGCAGCTTCCAGGTTATGACGGTTGGAAAAAACACCAATGGCATGGTTATGGCGAGTGGTGTCAGAATTGGGAGTACAGACAAGGGATTGAGCCATATCAGAGGAGTTGTGATCCGGTGCATCAAAAATCTCCCATTCTCGGACACCGTGACGATTTAAGATGGCTTCAGCTCGACGGATTTCGGCTTTTGTACCCTCTAAAACAATCAGGTATTCACCCCGGTTGAATTGCTCATCAAAGAAGTGATGACGATCGTTGAGAAAACCAAATGATGTTTTATCGAAGCGATCGCGAACATTCACATTCGGTATCCAATTATGTTTCTCCTGATCACGGGAAATTACAGAAATTTGATTGAGCGGAAAACCTGCCTCGCTTAATTCCCGAATTGCAGCATCAGTATGGTGATAGTGGGGAAATACCCCAATGGCACGACAATGGTGGTGATCTCGATCTAAATGATGCTCAGAAGTCTTGGAGGTGACAGGGTGGGTACCAGAGGGAGCAACGTTCGGCGCATCGAAAATCTCCCACTCTTGAATCCCGCGATGGTGCAAAATTCTTTCGGCACTACGGATTTCTGCTTCGGTGCCTTCTACGATGATTAAATATTCTCCGCGAGAGACTCGCTCATTGTAGACTTTGGCTCGGTGTTCAGGAATGCCTAAACCAATGAGTGCGCCAGCCAAACCACCCGCTGCTGCTCCGATAGCCCCCCCTGCCAAAGTGGTTGCGATCGCGGTTGCTGTTGCACCTGCGAGTAAAATTGGTCCCACCCCCGGAATGGCTAAGGTTCCCAAACCGACTAACAAGCCTGTCAAACCTCCTAATGCACCTCCTGTAACGGCGCCTGTTGTCGCACCCTCGTCGGCTTTGTTACCGACTTTCTTCTCATGTCCATTCGTTCCGGCTAGCTGATCAGTTCGATTAGAATCCTGTGTGATTACGGAAATGTTATCCATCGGGTAGTGAGAATTTCTCAGGTCCCTCAATGCCGATTCCGCGTCTCGGCGGTGGGGAAAAGCGCCTATCGCTCGTTTATGGTGTCTTAAAGTCATTTATTTTTCTCCCAGCGGGAAAGGTTTTTGTTGAAACGCCCTTTTCAGGTCTACCTTTCCTATTTAATCTCTGATTTATATCACCTTCCTCAGTCGGGAGAAATAAGTTGGTTTTTACCTCAAAAGATAGATGTTTTTTGAGTATGTAAAAGCTTTAATAATAGATTATTTACTTTAAGGAGTATTCTTTGGGAACTAAGTGAAACTACTCAAACTATAGCATTGGTTTATCCATAAAGCAACTCAATTAGTTTGTCAGAGTCTTGTCGGGGTTGGGTTTATACCAAGTTGCATTCAAAGATATAACTTTATCTTCCCCTGCCTCCCCTGCTTCCCCTGCCTCCTCTGCTTTTCCTATCTACCATGTTTGAGCGCCACTCGGCATTAGCTCCCGTGTCGGGGTATTTTTGTCAATAAAAGCAATGGGTTGATTCTCATAAAAGTTACAACCTAATAACTGAAGTAATTAAACTTATTTCTGGAGATAGAGGCAAAAAAAAGACCAATAAAGATAAGCTAACAAATATCAAAAACTGTTTTGTTTGAGAACCAAAAGTTATGAACATATTGGCTTGGATAGTTTTGGGCTTGCTTGCTGGTGCAATTGCCAAGGCAATTTACCCAGGTCATCAAGGTGGCAACATTATTTCCACTCTATTACTGGGAATCGTCGGTGCTTTTGTGGGTGGAACATTGGCAACACTTCTGACGAGCGGGGAACTAGCAATGACAGCAACAGCATTAAGTATTCCGGGTATTGTCTTGGCTGTTTTGGGGGCTATTCTTGCCATCTTTATTTGGCAGCGATTTGCCCAACGGCGTGTTTCTTAAGTTAGGGTGCAATATTCCAGAGGGTTGAACAGGGGAGACTTAAACCTGATTTTTCCTATTCGGAAACCCGCGCAGGCGGGTTTCGTTTGTGTGTGTAGCTGCGGTTACCCTCCGGGAAGCCGCTCCGCGTCTACAACCACCCTAACGGAATAAACCTAAAGTCTGGCAAAATACTATAACAATTCCAGATCACTCCTAATCATGTCCGCATCTAGCCCAATAAATCAGTCTGTCCCTAATTACACCCAACAGTTACAATACCTCATGGAGCAGGTGGATGTTTCAAGTTTTCGCCAATTGAGTCGTGTCAGTGGTGTGTCTGAACGACAACTGAAGCGTTTGCGACAAGGACAGGTATCGCAAATGCGGGTAGAGACGCTGCTAAAATTATCGGATATATTAGGAATATCGGTTGATCAGTTGCTCACCTTATTTTCAGCAGAATCAATCTCTCCAATTACGCCGCCACGCGATCGCACCTCATTCACTCCGGAGATTCGGGCACCAGAAAGTCTAGGCAACCTCCAGCATGAATACCAACGACTCCAACAGCAATTAGCCGAACAACGCCAAACCCTGCTACAGGAGTTTCAGCAATCGAGTGTTCAGGTATTAGAATCATGGTTATTGCAGTGGCCCACAGCCGCTTATGCTATAACCCAGAATGACCAGTTACCTGCCATCCGATTATTACCCCTAATCAAGCCAGTTGAACAGCTTCTGCAACAATGGGGCATAGAAGCGATCGCCTCAGTTGGCGATGAATTGGCGTATGATCCTCAATGGCATCAATTAATGTCGGGAACCGTTCAACCGGGCGATTTGGTGCGAGTTCGTTATGTTGGCTATCGGCAAGGCGATAAATTATTGTATCGGGCTAAAGTGAGTCCGTTGACATCCTCACCGTAGAAGGGTGGGTGATTCCCTACCAGTAGGGGTTTGGTAACCAAACCCCTACTCTCGGTGGGGTGAAGAATGAAGGATAAACTATTTTTTTAGCCATCATACTGATAGCCTTAGTGCCACTTATGTTGCCAAAGCAAGCCAAATCGAAGCTACAGATAGAGTAGATTGTTATACTGCCATTGGGAGATACTATTCAATCGAGACTCGATAACCACTCATGCAGCCCACCGACGCCAGTAAATTTACCGACAAAGCCTGGGAAGCGATCGTTAAATCCCAAGATGTTGCCCGCCGCTGTCGCAATCAACAGCTAGAAGTTGAACATGTGGCGATCGCACTCTTGGAACAAGAGGGGTTAGCCGCCCGGATTCTCTCACGGGTGACGGTGGATGTACCGAAGTTGAAGCAGCAGTTGGAAGCCTTCGCTAATCGCCAAGCTAAGGTGAATAATGTTGACCAACTCTATCTAGGGCGAGGGTTGGATATTATGCTAGATAATGCAGAGGCATCGAGAGTCGCCCTGCAAGATGATTATATTGCCGTAGAGCATTTACTCTTGGGATTAGCCGCCGATGAACGGATTGGACGCCGCTTATTCAAAGGCTTTGACGTAGATAGTCCCAAACTTGAAGCCGCGATTAAAGCAATTCGGGGTTCGCAAAAAGTCACCGATCAAAGTCCTGAATCCCGGTACGAAGCGTTACAGAAATTTGGGCGGGATTTGACAGAACAAGCCAAAGCCGGGAAACTTGATCCAGTAATTGGGCGGGATGAAGAAATTCGTCGGGTGGTACAAGTCTTATCCCGACGGTCCAAAAATAACCCGGTGCTAATTGGTGAACCCGGTGTCGGCAAAACCGCGATCGCAGAAGGATTGGCGCAACGGATCATTAATGGAGATGTCCCAGAATCCCTCAAGGAACGCCAGTTGATTTCCCTGGATATGGGCAGTTTAATTGCTGGGGCAAAATATCGGGGGGAATTTGAAGATAGACTCCGCGCCGTTTTACGGGAAGTTACCCAGTCCGATGGACATATTGTTCTATTTATTGATGAGTTGCATACCGTTGTCGGTACCGGATCAGGTCAAGGGACAATGGATGCCGGGAATTTACTCAAACCTATGCTAGCGCGAGGCGAATTGCGCTGTATTGGTGCGACAACCTTAGATGAGTACCGTAAGCATATTGAAAAAGACGCCGCCCTAGAACGACGGTTTCAACAGGTACTCGTGCGACAACCGACGGTGGAAAATACGATTTCGATTTTACGGGGACTTAAGGAACGCTACGAAGTTCACCATAATGTGACAATTACTGACTCCGCCTTAGTCGCAGCAGCGACGCTATCGAATCGTTATATTAGCGATCGCTTTTTGCCCGATAAAGCTATTGATTTAGTCGATGAAGCCGCCGCTAAGCTGAAAATGGAGATTACCTCCAAACCTGTGGAACTTGAAGCCATCGATCGCAGGCTGATGCAGCTAAAGATGGAAAAGCTATCTCTAGAAGCCGAAAGCCAGCGTCAGGGTGTCGCCTCTGTTAGCAGTGCTTATCAGTCGTCCCAAGAACGGTTAGCCCTGATTGAGCAAGAAATTGAGCAGCTTGAAGCTAATCATGAACAGCTTAATGGACAATGGCAATCGGAAAAACAACTTTTAGAAGATATTAATACCCTCAAAAAAGAAGAAGATCAACTCCGGGTTAAAATTGAGCAAGCTGAACGTGCTTATGACCTGAATCAAGCTGCCCAGCTTAAGTATGGACAGCTAGAGGTACTCCAGCGCGATCGCGAGGCAAAAGAGACGATGATGCTGGAACTCCAAGCAAAGGGTTCCGCCTTGCTACGAGAACAAGTTACCGAAGCCGATATTGCCGAAATTGTCGCCAAGTGGACAGGAATTCCCGTAAAACGGTTGCTGGAGTCGGAACGCCAAAAACTGTTGCAGCTAGAAGGACATCTGCATAAACAGGTGATTGGTCAAGGGGAAGCCGTGGAAGCTGTCGCGGCGGCGATTCGTCGCGCTAGGGCGGGGATGAAAGATCCCGGTCGCCCTATCGGCTCATTCCTCTTCTTGGGACCCACAGGCGTGGGTAAAACAGAATTGGCGCGGGCTTTGGCACAGTTTCTGTTTGACAGTGACGATGCTCTAGTCAGGATTGATATGTCCGAGTATATGGAGAAACATGCCGTTTCTCGGTTGATTGGCGCACCTCCAGGATATGTGGGGTATGAAGAAGGGGGACAACTCACCGAAGCCATTCGCCGCCGCCCTTTCTCGGTGGTGTTGCTGGATGAAGTGGAAAAGGCACACCGGGATGTATTTAACATTTTGTTGCAAGTCCTTGACGACGGACGCATTACTGACTCCCAAGGGCGAACCGTGGATTTTCGCAATACGATTATTGTCATGACCAGTAATATTGGCAGTGATCATATTCTCAGTGTGGCGGGGGATGATACTCAGTATGAGGAGATGCGGAAACGGGTAACTGAGGCATTGAGAAAGCAGTTTCGCCCCGAATTTGTTAATCGTGTGGATGATATTATTATTTTCCATACCCTGACTCGCAAGGAACTGCGGCAAATTGTCGAGATTCAACTGCAACGGATTGAACGATTGTTAGCAGATCAGAAAATCTCCATTGAATTGTCCCCCACCGCTCAAGACTATGTGGTGAATGTCGGGTATGATCCGGTTTATGGGGCGCGTCCCCTGAAACGGGCAATCCAACGGGAACTGGAAAACCCAATTGCCACAAAGTTACTCGAAAATACTTTTGGCGCAGGCGATACAATCCTTGTCGATTGTGCGGATAATGTCCTTACCTTTAATAAGCAGGGGGCGATTAATTTACCGGAACCGGAAGCGGTACATTGAACAGGTGGCGTCAAAAATCTTCATCAAATTTTCATTAAAACCTCTCCCGAATTCAGCTAATATTCAGTTAGAATCAGAATTCAGGAGAGGGGCATCTAAAAAACAAAATCGTAGTCAGCGCTTTAGCGCCATCAGCGCCTCATACCAAGTTGCGTTCTATCATGTCTAGGAAGAGCGAAGCGAAAAATCTGGGCAGATGCTTCGCTTCACTCCGTTTCACGGAGCCTGCCCTCGAAGGTCGTGAAGGGTTTTGCTCAGCATGACAGATTCTACCTTAGACTGCAACTTGGTATCAGCACTAACTAGGGGTTACTGCAGGGAGTCTGGTGGTGGGGGAAGAGAGCTCTTGAAGCAGGGGAAGCAGAGGGAGCAGGGGGAGCAAGGGTACATTTTCGGTGATTCTCTCGCCATAGTTTTGATGGATAGTCTCACATTTCCTGGAAGACAAACAACTTTCTCGACTGCTCAAAGCTTTGATAGCTAAGGGTTATGGAGTTGTGCAGCAAGCACTCACGACAAACACTTAAGCCGATTTTCTTCTCAGCTAGGCAAAAGTGACATTTGACTTTTGACCTTTAACTTTTGACTTGTTATGTCCCTTGACTTCACTGTCGCGATTCCAACTTACAATGGCGCAAGCCGAATATCAGACGTATTAGAACAACTGCGCCGCCAAAGGGGTACAGAATCGATTCGCTGGGAAGTTATCGTTGTTGATAATAACAGTACTGATAATACGGCGGAGATTATTAAAGATTATCAGGAAAACTGGTCTGCCGACTATCCCTTACGATACTGCTTTGAAGCCAGACAAGGGGCAGGATTTGCCCGACAGTTGGCGGTGAAGGAAGCGCAAGCGCCACTGATTGGGTTTTTAGATGATGATAATATTCCCGCCCTCAATTGGGTGGCTGCTGCAGTTAGCTTTGCTCAAGCTTATCCCCAGGCGGGAGCCTATGGAAGTCAAATTCACCCAGACTTTGAAGTGCCACCCCCAGAAAGCTTACAACCGATTCTACCCTTTCTCGCGATCGCAGAACGCGGTGATGAACCTTTTTGCTACGAACCCCGCAACAAGTTATTACCCCCTTCCGCCGGATTGGTGATTCGCAAGCAAGCCTATCTCGACACGGTTCCTAGTCAGCTAATTTTAACGGGCAGAATTCAGGGGAATATGCTCACTGGGGAAGACTTAGAAATGTTATGCTATATGCAGCTCAACGGCTGGAAAATTTGGTATAACCCAGCTATGGAAATTGACCATAAAATTCCCCAGAAACGCTTAGAACGAGAGTATTTAATTCCCTTTATGCGCGGCATTGGACTTAGCCGTTTTGTCACCCGCATGTTGAGTGTCAAGCCTTGGCAACGCCCCTTAGCTTTTTTTGCCTATACGCTTAACGATTTGCGGAAACTCATTATTCACCGTCTTAAATATCAGGGGAGAATCCAATCTGATTTAGTCGCCGCTTGTCAATGGGAACTCTTTTTAAGTAGCTTAGAGAGTCCATTATACCTGTACCGCCATGGCTATTTCAATAGCCCCAATCAAATCATTACCCTGAACTCTATATCACGGGGGACGCCGGAATAATGTCTGTAGATTTCACCCTAGCCATTCCCACTTATAATGGTGCCAGTCGTTTGCCAAAGTTGCTGGATAAATTGCGACAGCAAACGGGTTTAGAGCAGATTTCCTGGGAAATTATTGTTGTTGATAATAATAGTAGCGATAATACCGCTCAAGTGGTGCAGGAGTATCAAGGGAACTGGCTAGTCGGTGTTCCCTTAACCTATATCCTGGAACCGGAACAGGGTGCCGCTTTTGCCCGATTACGGGCGGTGAAAGAGGCACAGGGGGAACTCATTGGATTTCTGGATGATGATAACTTACCCAATCCAGATTGGATAGCCCAAGCTTATTCATTTGCCCAGGAATATCCCCAAGCGGGTGCATTTAGTGGGCAAATTCACGGGGACTTTGAAGTCGCACCGCCGGAAAACTTTAAACGTATTCAAGCTTTTCTTGCCATTCGAGAACATGGTTCTATCCCTCATCAATTTGAACCGCAAAACTTGAGATTACCGCCAGCGGCTTCATTGGTGGTGCGAAAAAAAGCCTGGAGTGAAAGTGTTCCCTCGCGTCCCACTTTAACAGGTAAATTACCCGGAGTGATGATTCAGGGGGATGATTATGAACCCTTACTTTACATGTATAAAGCTGGCTGGGAAATTTGGTATCATCCTGAGTTGCATACCTATCATCAAATCCCACGTTGGCGATTAGAACGAGAGTATTTACTGTCTATTTCACGGGGGTGTGGGTTAGCCACCTGCCAACTGCGAATGATTAATGCTACTCCTTGGCAAAAACCGGTGATTTTTATCCGAACACTGCTTGGAAATTTGCGTCGCATGATTGGCTATATTATTAAGTATCGGTGGCGGGCTAAAAGTGATCTAATTACGGCTTGTGAGCTGGAATTTTTTTGGGGCTGCTTTCTCAGTCCTTTTTATTTATGGAGAAAAAATACATCTAATTAATTAAAGTTAATTATGCCCTTAATTTCTGTAATTATTCCAGTTTACAATGCTGAAGAAACAATTCAAGAAACAATTCAATCGGTTTTAAATCAAACCTTTTCAGATTTTGAACTCATTGTTATCAATGATGGGTCTCAAGATTCAACCTTAGAAATTGTTTCTAGTATCCCTGATCCTCGAATTAAGGTATTCTCTTATCCTAATGCAGGTCCTCAAAAAAGCCGTAATCGGGGAATTGAAAAAGCAACAGGTGAATATTTGGCATTTCTCGACGCAGATGATCTGTGGACAGCCGATAAGCTAGATGCCCAATTTCAGGCACTCCAGGCGCATCCTGAAGCCGCCTTGGCTTATAGTTGGACAAATTGGGTCGATGAAAAGGGTCAATTTTGGCGTCGAGGGACTTATATTAGTGCCAGTGGTGATGTGCAGGCAAAGTTATTGTTGATTGATTTTATTGGCAGTGGTTCTAATCCATTGATCCGCCGCCAAGCCCTGGAAAAAGTGGGTAATTTTGACGAATCTCTAGTGGGGGGTCAGGATTGGGATATGTGGCTACGATTAGCCGCCTGCTATTCGTTTGTTGTGGTGCCAAAACCGCAGGTTTTATATCGAAAATCTCTGACCTCTAATTCCTGGTCAAATAACGTTGAACGGCAGGAAAAAGGGTTTAAAAATGTGATTTCTAAAGCCCTGGATCAGGCTCCTGAATCGATAAAGTCTCTGAAAGGAGATATTATTTCTAACCGTTATAAGTGTTTGGTTGTCGATGCTTTAGAAAGACCCTCTAGTCGTCAACGGGGGTTAACAGCAGCTCGGTTTCTCTGGATAGCACTCCGTAATGATCCGTCTCTTATCCAAGCAAGAGTGCTGGTGAAAGTGGTGTTGAGAATGACTATCGTGACTCTCTTACCTCCCCAGCAAGCACAAGGGTTGCTCGCTAAGTTGGGCAAGTTTGCTGATGTTCATGCTTTATATGGATACCTGCGTTCAGAGCCATTCTGACTGTCCCTGAAATTGACACAAGGAGCTAAATAGAGATGCCGTTAGTATCGGTGATTATTCCAGTTTTTAATGGGGAAAAAACGATTAAAGACACAATTGAATCGGTATTGACGCAAACGGTTGCAGACTTGGAACTGATTGTAATTAATGATGGGTCGAACGATAATACATTATCCGTAATTTCGCCCATTGATGACTTCCGTTTAAAAGTGTTTTCTTATGCCAATGCTGGCTTAGCCGCAAGTCGAAATCGGGGGATTTCTCAAGCAGCTGGAAAGTATATCTCCTTTATTGATGCCGATGATTTGTGGACAGCCGATAAACTAGAAGCCCAAATCAAAGCCTTAGGAGCGAATCCGAAAGCGGGTGTGGCTTATAGCTGGACGGATTGGATTGATGAATCGGGTCAATTGTTACGCCCAGGAGGTCACATTATTGCTAATGGTTATGTTTACGATAAACTGCTTTTGCGAGATTTTATAGAAGGAGGTTCTAATGTTTTAGTTTTAGCCAAAGCATTTGCTGAAGTTGGGGGATTTGATGAGTCACTCAATGCGGTAGAAGATTGGGATATGTGGTTACGTCTGGCTGCTCGCTATGAATTCGTCTGTGTCCCTTCTCCCCAAATTTTATATCGCATTTCTCCTCACTCCATGTCTACAGATGTTTGGAAAATGGAGACAGCTAGCTTGCTGGTAATTGAAAAAGCCTTTGCTCAGTCACCTGAACCCTTGGATTATCTTAAAAGGCAGGTTTTGGCAGAACGTTATAAGTATTTTACCTTTAAATCGATTGAAGGTCGTTTAGAACGGCAGCGTGGATTAACCGCTATACGCTTTTTCTGGCGAGCGATAACTAATGATCCGGTTTGGTTGCTTAGACCTAAGATAATGAGTATTATTCTGTTTAAAATTGCTTTAGCGACGATATTCCCCTCTCAACAAGCCTATGCTTTACTCAAAAGAGTGAAACGGTAATTGTTCATTTCTCCCCTATCTCTCCTATCTCCCTCATCTCCCCTGCAAAATCTGATCATAAATTCCTTCTAACTTCCTAGTATTATGCTTTAAGTTAAATTTCAGCTCCACTTGTTTGCGTCCCGCGATCGCGAACTCTTTTCGCAGTTGTGCGTTGTCTGCTAAAATCAGCAGATGTTCGGCAAGAGCTTGCCAGTCTTTTTCTGAAGCCAGGAAACCCGTTTCACCGTGGATAATTGCCTCCGGAATTCCAGCGTGAATGGAACTGACTACGGGTATCTCCATGGCTTGGGCTTCAAGGAGGGTTATCGGTAGCCCCTCACAATTTCCGTGAGTGTCGGTAACGCTGGGGATACAGAGAATCATGGATTGATTCAGCCAATCCCTAACCACATCCGAGGGTTGTACCCCTAAAAAACGATAGCGTTTCAGGGAATGGGCAGCTTGTTTTTCAAGGGTTGAGCGTAGTCCACCATCCCCAATAACAACCAGTTCTACATCGGGTCGTACTGATTGTACCTGAGCCATTGCCTGAATTAAGTATTGACACCCTTTTTTTTCTACCAGTCGCCCCACGAATAGCACCACAGGCTGGCGCGATGGGTTAGGCTGTGGTGCAAATTTATCCACATCAATGCCAATGTAGTGAACAATAATTTTATCAGGGGGACAGCCTTTTTCTATCAGTTTCGTGCGAATAAATTCAGACACGGCTATACAAGAGTGGGCTTTTTTGAATAAATGTCGTCGCCGCCAGAAATACACAGAGGTTAAAGGATGTGGCCCAAACATGTCACTGAGATCATCGCCAGTGTCCTCACGAACGGTGATATCATACCCATGAAAGGTGACAATTAAGGGAATTTTCAGCCGTTGCCTCATGGGTAACGCCCAAACACCATCGGGCCCAAAATGAGCATGAATTAGCCTGGGTGAGAGTTCTCTGAGGCGACGAAACCAGTCAGGATACCCTAAGCCGGTGATGAGAAATAATAGCTTGCGTCTCAGGGTTAGTTTGGCAACCTGGCTGAGAACTAGGGTTCTCTCGACAGGTAGGGGATAGCTTCTGCCGCGACACCGGGACGTTCCCACGTAGAATCCTGTATATGATTCGTAGTTTTCCACTTGCGCGGGAATAAATGTTTCGGAGTAGGGCAGGAGAGTGTCTCGGTAGATAATAATGTTATTTTTCATACAATAGCGCCGAATTTTACATTTAACATATATTCAGTTAAAATTCAGGCATCTTTCTTTCTACTACTGGGTCTTGCTCCCTTGGGACTTTCATGTCCCGATAGTTGATAAGTTTCAGGTTATTGAATAAAGACCTGTTCTTTCATTCCTTTAGGGTAAACTTACTTCAAATCAAGGGTAAAGCTCGCTTGCTGAGTTTTTTATCCTTTTAGTTTGCTAGATCAACTTTTGCATCACTTCTTCGTTAAACAGGCATAAAAGCAATGTATCAGGGAATGCTTCTTATACCAACCGTCGTCAAACAGTTGCCGCCGGCTTCAGCTGAATGGGTAAATCGCTTGAAAAAAGCTTACAAGAACAAGATTGCCCTTATTCACCCATCTCCTATTATAATTTTAGGGCATCAAAAGTCGGGAACAACCGCGATCGCAGCATTATTGGGTCAAATCTCTGGTCTACCTGTTACCATTGACCCCTTCCACCACATTGACCTCAACGCCCATCTGCGGCAGAAACTCTTTAAACAGGAACTGGCGTTTGATGATGTGCTACAAGCCCACAAGTTCTATTTTTCTACGCCGATTATCAAAGATCCCAACTTTACATTTCTCTATGAGGATGTCAGTCAGCGCTTTCCCCAAGCCACCTTCGTTCAGGTGATGCGTGATCCCCGGCAGATGATTCGCAGTGTCCTGAATCGCCTGAAACTTCCGGGAAACTTACCAGCCTTGGAGGGTAACTGGTGTAAACAGTTGCAAAAAATGCCAGCCAAGGGTTGGTCTCTCATGTTGGCGGGGGATCTTCCTCACGTCGAGGGCAGTAATTACATTGAACGACTCGCTCACCGCTGGAACTGGGCAACTGATACCTATCAAGCTCACCGGGATGAGATAATTCTGCTGTGCTATGAAAATTTTGTCCAGAATAAGGCGGAAAGCATTCGCGATTTAGCCCAGCAGGTGGGATTAAACCCAATTCACGATATTTCGGCTCAAGTCAATATCCAGTATCAACCCCGTGGCAACTATCGGGTGAATTGGTTAGAATTCTTTGGCAAGGATAACTTGCAAAGGATTGAAACGATTTGTGGAACTCGGATGCAGTCCTTCGGTTATCACCTATCCCCATCGCCCATCACGTCTGATGCCACCAGCGATAAAGTTCCTCATTTTTCAGGTTTTGCAGCCGCGTCTGTCTAGACCTGTCTTTATTTTATCAGCACCTCGCTCAGGGTCGAGTTATTTTTATGAAATCACTCGACGCCTGCCCGATGTGTGGTCTTTTGACAAAGAGAATGATCCGTTATGGTTTCAGTTTTTTCCTTACCAACGATTTTCCCTGCCTACCGATTATATTTCACCAGAGGAATGTACACCGGAAATAATTAAGACCTTTCGGCGGGAACTGCTGATCGAAAACCTACGCCATCGTCGCCCCTCTCGCTGGCGGGATGGCTTTAATTATGGCTTACGTAGGAAACCCGTGCGCTATTTGGAGAAAACTGTTGCCAATTGCTTTCATTTAGAGGCACTCAAGCAACTGTATCCTGATGCTTTATTGGTTCATCTGGTTCGTGATGGTAGAGCCTGTGTATCTTCGATGATAGAGGGGTGGAATTCAGGGCTCTTCTGGAAGCGCCCTTTACCCTTTCCCGAAGGTGCGACGATTTCCCATTGGTGTTATCCGATTCCACCGGGTTGGCAAACTGTGGTTCATCAGTCATTAGCCGAAATTTGTGCCTGGAGTTGGGTGGAGCATAATCGTTCTGTGCTGGAGTGGGAACGGGCAAATCCAGATTGTCACAAGCGGTTGATGCGAATTTCCTATGAAGATCTTTTAGCTGATCCCCGGGCGGTATTGGAGCAGTTTTGTCAGTTCACTGGATGGGAAATTTCCCAGGAGAGTCTTCAGTATATCCAGCAGGGGCGTCTGAGTTGGACAACGGTTTCCCAGCCGCAAGCGGATAAGTGGAAACAGAAGAATGGGCAAACAATTAACCAGGTGATGCCCATCATTGCGCCGATGATGCGGGAGTTGGGTTATGGGGTTTAGGGTGAGGGGGTGACCGTTTTTTGTGGAGAGCGGGACAGCGATCGCCATTGGTGTCAGCTTAAGCGCTAAAAGCAGGGGGAGCTCCCCCACCTCCCCCAAGTGCGGAGATCCGTATTCTCCAACGGGGGCTATCTGTTACCCCAAAATGCGGGCGATCGCACACAATCGTACTGAATACCCAAACCATTACAGAGTGTCACCTATGACTGTACTAGAACAGGGACAGATTACAATTCATACCGAGAATATCTTTCCCATTATCAAGAAGTCCCTCTACACAGATCACGAAATCTTCTTACGGGAATTGGTGTCCAACGCCGTAGACGCCATCCAGAAGCTGAAGATGGTATCCTATTCGGGGGAAGTTGATGGGGATGTGGGGGAACCAGAAATTACCATTTCCCTCGATAAAGATAAAAAGACCCTCTCCGTCTGTGATAATGGTATCGGCATGACCGCTGAGGAGGTGAAAAAATACATAAATCAGGTGGCTTTCTCCAGCGCCGAAGAGTTTATCCAGAAATATCAGAAAGACGCTGATCAACAGATTATCGGTCACTTTGGTCTCGGCTTCTACTCCTGCTTCATGGTGGCGAAAAACGTCGAGATTGATACCCTCTCCTACCAAGCTGATGCGGAGGCGGTACATTGGTCCTGTGATGGTTCTCCTACCTTTGAACTGTCGGAATCGTCTCGCCAAGAACGGGGAACCACGATTACACTGACCCTTCAGGATGAAGAGACAGAATATCTAGAACCAGCACGAATTCGTCAACTGGTGAAGAAGTACTGCGATTTCATGCCCGTACCGATTAAGCTAGATGGCGAAGAACTAAACCAGCACAAGGCACAGTGGAAAGAATCACCGCAAAACCTGAAGGATGAGGATTATTTAGAATTTTATCGCTATCTCTATCCGTTTCAGGAAGACCCCCTGCTGTGGGTGCATCTGAAGACCGATTATCCCTTCTTGTTGAACGGGATTCTTTATTTTCCCAAACTCAAACCCGATGTGGATGTGACCAAGGGTCATATTAAACTATTCTGTAATCAGGTTTTTGTCAGCGATAACTGCGAAGAGGTTATTCCCAACTTCCTCATGCCACTGCGCGGGGTGATTGATAGTCCCGACATTCCCATAAATGTTTCCCGTTCCGCCCTCACCAGTGACCGAACCGTGCGCCGGATTGCCGATTTTATTGCCAAGAAAATCGCCGACCGACTCAATGAAATCTACAATGAGCAACGGGCAGAATATATCCGCTGCTGGCAAGATGTGGGTACCTTTGTTAAATTTGGTGCTTTGAATAACGACAAGTTCAAGAAACAAGTCGAAGATATTATTCTCTATCGCACCACCTATTCGGGAGACTCAGCCAGTAAACCCAAGACGCCAGAAGTAGAAGTGCAGTCTCAAGATAGCGATGTTTGGCAAGAGGTGAGTCCAGGCGCAGCGAATCAAGATGAGAAAGGACGAACCTATACGACGCTCAAAGACTATTTAGACCGCAACAAAGCCCAGCACGAAAACCACGTCTTCTACTGCACCGACGAAGCCGCCCAAGCCACTTATGTGGAACTGCACAAGAATCAGGGATTAGAAGTCCTGTTTATGGACTCGTTTATTGACACCCACTTTATTAGTTTCCTGGAACAGGAATATTCGGATGTCAAGTTTTCCCGGGTAGACTCGGAGTTAGATAATACCCTGGTTGACCAAGACAAGGCGGCGGATATTGTTGACCCCAAAACCAACAAAACCCGCAGCGAACTGATTAAGGAGTTATTTGAGAAAGCGATAAACAAGCCCAAGGTTAACGTCAAAACCCAGGCGCTCAAATCTGATCACCCCCAAGGGACACCCCCAGCCATGGTACTGCTACCGGAAGCCATGCGACGGTTACAGGATATGACCGCCCTGTTGCAACAGCAGGCGGCGCAGTTTCCGGAAGAACATATTTTAGTGGTGAATACCGCACATCCCTTGATTGAGAACTTAGTGGAGATTAGTCAGGGGAGTATTGTTCAAGGCGTGGGTCAATCCCCCAGTGGGGAATTAGCCAACCTGATTTGTCAGCATGTCTATGACTTAGCCTTGATGGCGCAAAAAGGCTTTGACGCTAAAGGGATGAAGTCATTTGTGGAACGTTCTAACCAAGTGCTCACCCGATTAACCAATCGGTAGGCTGAGGTTGGGTGATCCCTACTCCCAACCCGGTTGGGAGGAAATACTTGACCGACGCTCTAGTCAGCTTTAGCTGACTTTCGCTTTTAGCCTAGGGTTTAAACCCTAGGCGGTTCATCGGTTGATTGTTTCTATCTCCCCCATCTCCCTCATCTCCCCTCCCTCACACCCCACACCCCACACCCCACGCCCTGTTCCCTGACCGAGATATGATGGAGTACGGACTATACTTAGAGGAATACCATGTCACGCCAATGTCAACTGACGGGGAAAAAGGCAAATAACGCCTATGCCATCTCCCACTCTCACCGCCGCAC
Organism: Coleofasciculus sp.; assembly: GCF_046565525.1. NCBI lineage: Bacteria > Bacillati > Cyanobacteriota > Cyanophyceae > Coleofasciculales > Coleofasciculaceae > Coleofasciculus > Coleofasciculus sp. Next base: position 36,031 of record NZ_JBKHUP010000050.1, read on the forward strand.
CAAAAAATTACAGCAAGCCAACTTGCAATCAAAGCGGGTATGGTGGCAAGAAGGAAATCGCTGGGTGAAGTTGAAACTTTCGACAAAGGCGATTAAGACGCTGGAGAAGAAGGGATTACAGGCGATGGCAAAGGAAGCTGGGATTAATCTCCATCATTATTAAATTCCTGTAGAGTATTGTGTAGGGGCGGGTTTGACTATTATCATTTCTTGCCTCACCCAGATGCAACTAAACCCGCCCCGATCAAGTTGTGAATTTGTGAATTAATCTAGAGCAAGAGGAGGCGATTGAAATCGCTGCTACACAAACAAAGTCCGCCTGCGCGGACTAGGTTATAACGGGGGTAGCGTTCCCCGGATTTGGTATCACCCCATCTCCCTTAACCAAGGACGAAGGACGAAGGACGAAGGACAAATAACCAAAAGGATGATCACTTTTCTCGCCAAAGTGGGTAAGCTAGGCATAGTAACTCACTGATGAGAGATTGTACCCTATAGTACAGTCTGATTAAAGCAGGGTGATGGTGAGAACTGCTTCTGATACCTCGAATAATTCTATCGCCAGAGGGAACTTGCCCCCAGAGCTTTTGTCTCATAATACAAGGCAGGCTCGTCCCCATCCGGACATATTAATTAAACGTCTTGCTATTGCTTATTCTCAAAATCACTTAGACAGAACGCCACCAAAAGCGTTGTTGTTCAGTTTAACTATCTATCGATACCTCAGCTTGAAAGGAAATCACCAATGTCAATCCCGAAGAAGCTAGCCAAGGTTATTCAGAATCTCTATCGGCAACTCCTAAAGATATCTAGAACCCTGACCAAAGGGTTCATGACCTGGCTATTGCGAAGTTTGATGGTTTTGCGCCGTCGCTCTGACCTGGCTAGGGCTGGGTTTATCCTACCCACGGTAACCATGGTGATTTTGGTGGTGATCCTACTCACTACCGCGATTGTATTTCGTTCCTTTGACCGGGCGAAAAATGCTCGCAACTACCGGGTGAGTCAAGAGGTGATGGCAGCCGCAACGCCCACGATTGGCCGGGCAACAGCTAAGCTGGATGCTTTATTTGATGATCCACGACTGCCTCGTTCTACCCCCTCTGACAGTGCGCTTTATAACTTGCTGAGTAGTGATGATAAATTCACCTTCCCTGGTGAACAGCGCTTGACAGTGGCTTACGATCTTGAAGAAAATGGTATTTCAGACAAAGCGGCAGATGAAGCGAAACCACTTGAAGAGCGCGATCGCGTGACAACCGCTTGGCGATTTCCCGTTGATACCAATGGCGACGGGCTGTTTGATAGTTTTACTATATATGGCATATTTTTCCGCTCTCCGGCGCGTGAACCAGATGGTTCTTTCCAGTACGCCAGAAGTCCCTTAGACGCCAGAACCCCACCGATGGATGAAGGTACAGGTAGTGGAGTATGTGCAGGGGCACAAAAAACGAGTGCTAAGTTGGTGAGTCAGGCGGGTTGGTATAAGTCTGGCTCTTCTCTGAAGAAGAGTTTCTTTGTCTATACGGCAACTGTGCCTATTGTTGAGAATCTCAACGGGCTGGGTATTGATCCTAGCGAGGAAGGCAAATATAAACCCTTCCCCGCCGGATCAGCTCCAGGTTTCTCAGCACTAGAACACCAGCAAGACCGGGCAAGAATTCCTTTGAGTAATAACGCGGTGGTCTTCAAAAATGACTTGGCACTGGTTTCCGGTGACCCAGTGCGACTGAATGGCAGAATTATGACCAGCGGTAACTTATTTACCACGACGACCCAAGGAGGCGAGGTTGAACTCTACCAAGTGAGTGCCCCAGCCTCCTGTTTTTACGAGGCAGAAAACAGCAAAATTATTGTAGGCGGTCATGTGATTAACGCATCGCCCACCAGCAAGGACTACTCTAACAGTAAAGACGTTAAAGTTCATCTGTTTGTTGATAACAAGGAGCCAGATCAAGGTAAAGTTTTAACGAAAGATAATCAATCGGCAAAAAACACTGAGAGCCCCAAAACAGTCCTCTACAATGGCGATGCCTACCTAGCTCGTGTCGATCACTTAGTAGACAGCTGGAGGGCAAAAAAAACCGCTAATGGTGAGGGATACAACGCGGATGATCCAGAGGATGTCATAACCAAAGTTAAAGAAGCGGCGGCAAGTGAAAAAGAGAAGGAGCGAGAAAAGGCATTAAACGCCTACTTCAGTGACCGAACCAGGCAAGTTCCATTTGAAGAGGTAGGCAAGGGAGTCCGTGAAACCTTTACTGCCGCAGATGACCCAGAAGGTGAGGGAGACAAGTTGCGTCCGCCAGACGAATGGATGTTTCCCTATAACCCGGCTGATGGGAAGAGTATAGCCGGCGAATACGCGCCCATTGAACTGAATACTAAAGGCAGTAGTGTTATGCCTAAGGCGACAGTTCCCGATATTCTAGAAGAGAGCGATCGCGAAAATGAACTGGGCGATCGCATCCTAGTCGGTCACAATCTGCCTGCCGTCTGGCACGAAAAGGATGGAAACCCCGTTGGGGAAAACGAACGCCAGGACATCGTCGGTACGACATGGGATGTACCAAAGGGAACCAACGAGAAACGCAGTCGTGCTACCCAGGTTGCTCCCCTGAGCGATGTGGGAGATAAGAGTCGAGATGGGTTCTGGGAAAAGGAAGCTGCCCGACAACCGGAAAATTTACTCGACCCAGTGGGCGGCTTGCGGATTGTCACCGGTGCCGGGGTGTATGAACGCAAAAACTCTTTCTTGCCTCCGCCCACCTGGGATGACCCAACAACTCCAGCGATTGAGGCGAAAATCTGGGATGACCCAACAACTCCAGCGATTGAGGCACAAACCTTTTATGATGACCCCTCGACTACAGTAGTAGAAAAGTTTCCCATTGTTTGGCCCGATACCATGCCCATGTCCCCTATGGCGGGTGAGATCGTCTATTCAAATAGGGATAATGACCAGGAGTGGAAGGATTTCGACGGTAAGGGCTTACCCGCACTGCCAGGCAGCCCATTCCCAGATCTAGATCTGACTAATATTACATTATTTGGCAGCGGGGGAGCTAGCCAAACCATCGACCCCAATACAGCTAAATATGCCAAAGGCGACCTGCGGATGAGGGCAACAGCAGTTTATCACTATGCTCAAGACGTATACCAAAGCCCGTCGGCAGGAAAGGATCAAAAGCAAAAACCCATTGCCTGCGTCAGTAGCTACTACGACCCCACTAATGCGACTACTGCCAGGAATCTGCAAGGCTTATCGGATGTAAGTGGGCAATTAGGCTTGCCCCCGAAGCAACTTCCAGTTGGTTGGGGCAAGTCGAATAACGGCGTGAGTTATCCTGCCCCCAGCAAAACTTCAGAGAATATTCCGAAAATGAATACACCGCAGGGGCTGGTGCGGAATCAGGGTAAAGAAGATTACGGGACTACCTTAGACAAGCAACTTGCCTATCAAGCCAATCTCGTCTTTCCTAATGGACGTTTTGTCAACGAACCCCTGCGCCAAGCGTTGCTGGAAGCCCCGCTTGACCGGACCCTCGCCCAGCAAGCAGCGATTGACTCGACAATCTGCTCCTTGCAGATTTTAGACGGAACCCTCGCACCGAGTGCAAGTTTTATCCCCCACGGGGCAATTAGCGAAGTTGCATTCCTGGATAGTCGCCAGATTCAAGCTATTGATGAAGATAAGTCAGGCACATTAGAAGTCGAATCTGTCGCTGACTTAACCGGAGAGTACGACCTCCCCATAGAAGAGCGCCAACCCCTAGAAGTACGGGTCACCAAGATAGACCTGGATAAACTACGTAATAAACCCATTAATGGTTCATTCATCCCTGGAAGTGGGATAGCTGAATACCTCTTGCCCAACAGTGGCATTATCTATGCCTCGCGGGACGATGCTTTGGCAGACCTGAGCCAATTGCTCCCCGACTTAGACGAAGATGACCCATCCATCATCGACAAACCCAATCAGCTACCCGGTGCGGGCTTAAGCGAGGAAAACAAAGCCAGCGCCCGGCGCGAAAGTGCCGTGGACTACAAGCTTGACCCCACCCGTCGTCCCAGTGGCATCCTGATATTCAATGGCAAAAAGCTTGCCCGCAACAACAATGAAAAGTTCCGGGAGGAGGAAAAGGGACTGACTTTAGTCACCGACTTACCCGCCTATATTTGGGCTTGGTCAGATACGAACGCCAATGAAATTGTCGATCCTAGCGATGAGTCTCTGTTCAATCCTCACAGTCAGGAAGAATTCAGAACGGCGCTGAATACGGGAACGTGGCGCAACTTCTACACGCGCGGGAGAGCAGGAGATGCGAATGCACTCAATCCCAATTTCGCTTGTCGTCCTGGTGATGCTCGCCTGCCGGATTGTACAATCGGGGATACCTGGCGACCTGCAACGGTGATTGCTGATTCGATGACGTTGCTGTCGAAGGATTTCCGATTTGGCTTCCGCGATGAAGGGGATTACGACCTCAGAAATAATAACGTTGTCAATCAGAGCTTTATCACCAATCGGTTGAACAGTGGCTTCTTTGCCAACAACTTTGTCACCAATGGATTTAGCAGTGAGGGAATAACGATTAGTGGCAAAACTCCCACAGAAAAGGATTACTCTCAAGGGGGTAACAATTACATTGGCAGCTCCTATTTCAATAACTTTGTCACTCCCGTTCAGCGACGATTTGATAACGCTGGGGAATATGTGATGGAAATCTGCCGCAAGTTACCGGTTTCTGCTTGTACGGCGGAGGACTGGGTTGTGGGATATGACCAGGATGGGAATGGTAGGTTGGATAATGCGGCTGAGAAAAATGTGAGGATTGACCAACTCGGACACCCCAGTAATCCGGGCGACTGGACGACTCGTCCAGATCGTCTGGGTGCTGGCACAACCGCCCGACCCGCTTTGATGGAATCAGACCGACGCTTCCCGCGCCGCATCGCCTTTGCCCGGACTGCCAACCATACCTTAATTCTGGACGATACCAACTTGCGACCCATTGGCGTCGGCTGTCCCCTAGATATTACAGGTAACGCCCCTGAGAAGAATGGCTGTGTGTATAAGGAAAAGGATCAGGATAGCAATCAACAAATACCGCAAAGTGAAAGGATACCCAACCTCACTACCCAGAATACCCTTTGGTTCCGCACCACACTAAGCACTACTGACCCCGGAACCCAAGCTGCTTATCGGGCTGACCGACCAATTTACTACGAAACTGATGTAACAAAGTATGCACAGGTGCTTAATGCAGCCGGGGATGCCCAAGAGAAGTATTTCAAGGATGGGGCAAACAAGAACCTGTTCGTGCCTAAAGTGGCAGAAGATCCAGAGTATGGAGTGATTCGGAATACCTTAGCAAAACTCAATGAGGGTAACAACCCGATTGCTAAACACGCTTTCTGCTTGCAGTCAGGGGTCTCCTCTACAAATATGATTGATCAAGCGGCATTTACTAATGTTCCAGAAAATGTTCCAGCAAAATACAAACTTACTGAGGAATGCCCTCAGGGTATAACCAAGATTGATGAGATCCGAGAGGAGCTGATGTCTCTTCCCGACCCTGAGGCTGATCTTGAGGATGCAATTGTAAAGCCCACAGTGAGTCTAGCAGTAACTGGGGGAACACTGGAAGCACAACCCTCTAAAGCTCCTACTTCTACAAACCTACAAAAATCGGTTAATGTCTATAACCTTCCTGTAAACACTTTTAATGACGGTGCGGAAATTACGCTTAATGGAACACCTGAATCGATATTTGTCCTGCGAACTACTGGTGCTCTTCAATTTGGAGATGACTTGGGAGATCAAATTCCCAATAATGATTTAAATGATCCAAATGATGCAAAAGATGGAATAGGCGTTAAGCTAATCCTTAAAGGTGGCGTTGACCCCAACAACGTATACTGGGTTGTGAAGGATGGAGAGCTGATATTTAAAGCAGATCCAACATCAGCAGCTCCAACATCGCCCCATCGACTAGCTGGTAACTTTATCGGCAGTCCTACTAATACCATCAAATTCGCTGACAATGTAGAAATCAGCGGGGGTCGCTTCCTCGGTTTCGATGAAGTAGCCGCCTTCGGACCTAATGTCAAAATCTACGGCATGACCGCCCAAGACCAACCCATAACCGTCCCCGTATTACAACTGCAAATCCCTAAAGAAACTGGCGGCAATATCCAACCCCATGGGGATGACCTTTCCAAGCTGCCTAAGCTGGTAGAGGAAACGAACTGGCATCAAAAAGCGACTGACAGCACCTTTAACCTGATCAGTGCTGTCGGAAACACCCCAGCACGGGAGGGTGAACCCGATGGTGGTATTGGTAACTTCGCCCGCCTCTTGGAAGCCTGGTCTTGGAAAGGACAAAAACGCATCCTCTCTATTAGCGGTTCTCTAATGCAGCTTGACCGGAGTAGCTATGCCACAGGTTCTTACCAACCGTTCTTAGATACCGGATTTTTTAATCAGCAAGGAGGACTGTTTAATTACACACAACAGTATGGCACTTCTAACTCCGAGGGTAAAATCCCCCAATCCCGACCCCAAGATCGGCGTCTTGGTTATGATGTGGGCTTACTGAGTCAGCTCCCTGACCTATTTAGTAGCCAATTCACCACACCCTCCACCGGAGAGCCGGATAAGTTCTACCGAGAAGTTTCGCGGGATGACCCCTGGTTACAAGCGTTATTGTGCGCCAGAGTAGCAAACCCACAAGAGCCTCAGGCGGTCAGTGAGAATGTACGTCCCAGTTGTGACTGGTAAAAAATCCCAAGGCTTGAACCAGCAGCAGATTAAACCATGAACAAGCCCAAGCAGATGCAACAAAATCCAAGGCAATTGAATCGCGGATATTCCCCGCTATCATTTGCCCTTCAGCAACTGACTTATCGAGAGCCAGTTACCTTGAATCCTTCCGTCAAGGTTCCTGGCGGTGATCATCACCCCCGCCAGGGGGGGAAATCCCGCCAAGGAAGTCAGTCTGGTTTTACTATCATTGAATCGTTAGTAGCGATTATTGTGGTAACGATTCTGATGATTGGGTTGGCACCTGTAATTACGCTGTCAGTGGCTACGCGGGTTCAAGCCAAACGGGTGGAACTTGCCACTCAAGCCGCAAGATCCTATCTGGATGGGGTGAGAACTGGAGCGATTCCCTTTGGACCGACGGATACTGAGGATGCAGAAGGAACTCATGAGGCGATTACAGAGGATGCGGCAAGTACTTCAGACGACAACTTGAATCAAGTTGCTCCTCCAACTAAAGCAGCTCCCAATTGCCCTTCTACCAAGGTCTATTGTACCCAACCCAGATCAAACGACTCTGTATTTTACTGTGTAGATGGGGATGCAGATAATAACTGCAGCACCTCTAAAGACTTCATCATTCAGGCATTCGGCAAAATTCCCACTCAAGGTGGAGTGACCAATCAAGTCTATCCAAATTACAAGTTAGGGGTGCGTGTCTACCGGGCTGATTCGTTTATCTCTAAGTTTACCGAGGGATTTACCGCTGCTTCGACTCAATCGAGTTTTACCGGGGGAACGGGTATAAGCAAAGAACAAGCCCCCTTGGTGATCATGTCAACGGAGATTCCTGTAGGGGAAGACGAGCTTGGTGAGTATCGAGCAATATGTACCGACAATGATACGCAGGGTTGCTAGTACAACTCAGCAGAGAGAACAAATTCAAAACTCGGTTCCCTTGAGGGACGTGAAGGGTCAAAAAATGTCCGCGTTTTGAGTAACTTTTACGGAGCAGGATGTCATGAGAGAGGCAATTCAATCAATCTTTAAAGCTCAGCGCAAAGGCTCAGGGTCAGCCCAAAAAGCCAAGGGGTTTACGCTGATTGAACTCCTCGTTGCGGTTATTTTAGCCGCTTTAGTGATCACGCCGCTACTCGGCTTCATGATCAACATCCTCGCCACAGATCGCCGAGAACAAGCCAAATCGGCGACAGAACAGGAACTGCAATCCGCCCTTGACTACATCGCTCGCGATTTAGAGCAAGCTGTTTACATCTATGATGGTAAGGGTCTTCGGGGAACAGGTGATGAGGGAATTGGGGAGAATCTTAAGATGGACGGTAAGCCTGTCTTAGCATTTTGGAAGCGGAAAAATTTACCGAATGCTGTCAGTAGTGATTTTGAAACCACAGGTAAGTCTTGTACAGCAAATACCGAAGCAGATAAGGAAAGACAATGTAATGATCACTTTGTCTATTCACTAGTTGTCTATTCCCTGATTGAAGGTGGAAATAATGATAATTGGTCAGACGCAGCAAGAATTGCTCGCTTTGAAATTAGAGACGGAATTAGAGACCCTACTAATTCTGATCCTAATGTATATATTAATAACCCTGATCCAAAATTTCAGCTTTTTGAACTAAAAAGAGGCCAGTCTGTTGAAAAGTCAATGAATGCGTGGCAGCCGAAGGGGGGTCCAATTACACAGGCTGAAGTTCGAGGCTATACTAACGTATTAGTTGATTACATTGATCAAACTAAAGTATCACAAAACGCAGATCTTAAACCTGTTCCAGCAGATTATTGCCTATCGCCTCTGGGATTGGATAATGGGAAACTAGGAGAGCGGGAAAAAGACAAAGAAGAACCAAAAACGTCAAAAGACTTAAACACTCTCCCTGACAATGGGTTGACTAGCTTATTCGCTTGCGTAGACACAGAAAGGGAACTGGCTCACGTCTACTTGCGAGGCAATGCCCTCGCAAGAATTCAAAATGAGGCAGAATATTCTAAGGATTCTCCCTATTTTCCTGAGGCAACGATTACTGTGCAAGGGCTAGGATTTATAGAATAGCTATTCTATAAAGAGTATCCATTACCCGTCATTGGTTATTGCCAAACACTGTACTTTCAAATGATCAATGAAAAAAGAAAGATAGATTATGAATAAATCAACCTTATTAAAAAGTCGCTCAAAACAAGCCATGGGTCAAACTCAACCCCCTAGGCGGGAAGACTGGGATCATGTCAGGTTTGCACGCAATATTCCAGCTAACCGGATAAGTTGGGTTTCGTTCCTCAACCCAACCTACAAAGTTGACATGCACCCGAAAGACTCAACCCAAGGTGAAGCCGGATTCAGTCTTCTGGAACTGATTGTGGTTGTGCTGATGATCGCTATTCTATCCGCTATTGCCGCTCCGGGTTGGCTAGCTTTTGTCAATCGTCAACGGGTAGCGAAAGTGAATGATGGGGTATGGAGTGCTCTACAGGAGGCTCAGCAAGAAGCGAAGCGGACACAACTGAGTTATAGCGTTAGTTTTAGAAACCCGGCTGGAACACTTCCCCAAGTGGCTGTTTACCCGACAGAAGATCGAGCAGGTCAAGCGATTAATCTAGCCAACAATAGCAACACTTGGAAACCTTTAAGTCAAGGGTTAGACATCAAACCCGAACAGGTTACTCTCTGCTCCAATATTGATAGCAGTAAAGCTAATAAAAAAGCAAACAATTCTGATTGTAGTTTTACGACGGCAAGAACAATCACTTTTGATTACCAAGGTAATCTAGGGACTGTTGATGGTCAAGATCCAGATATTGGTGATGGTATTAGTATTACCGTAGCCGTACCCAAATCTAATGGTGACCCCATTGAGTCTACAGCTCGCTGCGTCGTCGTCAAAACAATCATTGGCTCAATGGCACTGGAACAAGGAGACAATTGTCAGCAGTGATTAATCAAAGTTGATATTACCTCCAAGATCCGTTAATTTGTGAAGTCCTATTAATTTTTAAGACGTAAGGATTTATTAAATAAACATTTCTAACATTCCCCTGTTCATCAAAAAACTCTTGTCGCAAAATATCAAAAAGGAGTTGCCAGAGGAGCATCCAATTTTTAGAGAGTTGTAGCCGATTATTGATGCGTTTAGGGAGTAAAATGCTCTCTTGACGGATAGTTTTGTAACCTGGAACTGCTTAAGTTGCAGATAGTAACCGGTTTGACTCATTGATTGTGGGTTTAGGGATTAGCTCATAAAAATGGGTGACTACATGCACAGCCTGACACTCCTGATACATGACACATTGATGGGCTCAGGGTAACTGAAATGTTGAATAACAATCAATTAATAAACGCCAAACCTAACGCCACGGCGGGATATACATTAATGGAGGTAACGATAGTCGTTTTCATGATTGGGATATTGGGTGCGATCGCCGCCCCCGCTTGGCTACACTTTACGAATAGACAGCGTTTAAATACAGCGCAATACGAAGTTTACCAAGCGATGCAAGCGGCGAAAAGTAACGCTAAGCTACAGAAAGTGGATTGGCAAGCTAGCTTTCGGGAACAGGATCAGATTGTACAGTGGGCGGTTCATCCTGAAACGGTTACGCCAGCGACAGCCCATTGGCAGAGTCTTGACCCCAATATTCGCATAGATGACGAGACTACTCTAAAATTTAGTGATGGCGTGTATAAGGTTGAATTTAACTTCAAAGGTCATGTGACACCTCCCTTCGGGCGGTTAACGTTGACCACGAAGCAGGGAGGGAAAACCAAACGTTGTGTATTTGTTTCTACCCTTTTGGGAACATTACGAATGGCGAAGGAGAATCCAAAATCAAACCGAGATGGTAAGTATTGTTATTAGTTCTTCGTCATTTTTAGATCCCCCTTCCGTCCCCCTACCCTCCTCATTTCCCCCCCTTTCAAATTTCCCCCCCTTTCAAAGGGGGGCTAGGGGGGATAGAGAGGGGCTGGGGGTGAGGGGTTTAGCTTAAGTTGACAAGGGCGCACGTCGGTGCGCCCCTACGAGTTTGGTGTATGGATATTAATATTAATTCTCTGCTGCAACCCTATCAACGCTTTGGTGTTCACCTGGGTTTAGAACGCATCCAGCGACTCCTGGAGGCTTTGGGTAATCCCCATCAGCGTGTTCCCATCATTCATGTGGCGGGAAGCAATGGGAAAGGTTCTGTGTGCGCCTATGTTTCCTCGGTTCTCAGTGAAGCGGGTTATCGGGTTGGACGCTATACATCTCCTCATTTAATCGATTGGACAGAACGAATCTGTATCAATCAACACCCCATTTCTACTGCAGAACTGGTAAACCTGCTGGAACAAGTTCAAGCGGCGATTCCCCCAGATACGGAAGATTCCCCGACGCAGTTTGAAGTGATCACGGCGGCGGCTTGGTTATATTTTGCTCAGGAACAAGTGGATATTGCGGTGATTGAAGTGGGGTTAGGGGGGCGCTTGGATGCAACCAATGTTTGTGATCATCCCTTGGCGACAATTATTACTTCGATTAGCCGCGAACATTGGCAGGTTTTAGGTTCCACGCTGAGCCAAATCGCTACCGAGAAAGCGGGTATCCTGAAACCCAATTGTCCGGCGATTATCGCCCCCCTTCCCCCAGAAGCCAAAGCCGTTGTTCAATCTCGCATCGAGCAGTTAAATTGTCCGGTAACCTGGGTAGAAGCGGCGGCGGAGGTGGGGGAGATAATTGGTAGGGGCGAAGCATTCGCGCCTAAATATCTCGGTTTTCTGCCAACATCCCAACGCGAATGCTTCGCCCAATCCCCCATCACCCATTCAGGAAGATGGGCAAATTATCAGGGGATAACCTATCCATTACCCTTGCTGGGGGAGATTCAGCTAACGAATTCTGCTGTGGCGATCGCGACTTGTCAATCCCTGATTCACCAAGGCTGGCATATCCCTGATGCTGCTATTGTTTCCGGGATGGCAAAGACGCAATGGTTAGGACGCTTACAATGGACAAAATGGCATAATCATCCCCTGCTAGTAGATGGCGCCCATAACCCCGCTGCGGCGACAGGTTTGCGTGAGTATGTGGATAGGCTACATACCCCTGTAACCTGGGTAATGGGGATACTCTCAACCAAAGAGCATGAGGGGATTTTCCGGGCATTACTGCGATCGCGCGATCGCCTCTACCTTGTCCCCGTGCCTGATCATAGCTCAGCCGAGCCAGAAGAACTAGCTGCGATCGCGCGATCGGTTTGTCCTAATCTTGCCGATTGTCACACCTATCCTAACTTAGAGGCTGGACTGCAAGCGGCGACAGCCACCGCTTCTGATTCTACCATTGTCCTGTGCGGTTCTCTTTATCTCGTCGGTTATTTTCTTGGTTCGTAGTTGCGCTTTATACCAAGAGCAACGATGCAAGCTGGAATCAGCAAGCAGGTGAGTCCTCACCGTATCCGACACAGCACTATTGTAATGTTTGGAAGGTTCAGAAGTTGTTTCGTTTTTAAGCTAACCTAATAACTTTTCCATCGTTGATAAAATTGCTCAATCTCAGATTTTGAGTAGAAGTGCCTAACTAATTCTGTTTGATAGATGTTATCGAGATAGTCAACAGGCAAATTAACATTCCTCAGAAAAATTTTGTAGAGATTTTTATATCGCTTATTTAAGCCTACATTAGCCTGAACAAGATTAAAGTTTTGGATGCCCAAGAAATCTTTAAACGCACTCTGATATGAATCATTTAGAGATTCCAACTTTAACCAAAGAACTCTTGCTAGCTTAGTGTTGTCAATATAGTAATTCCTACCGGCTAAGGTAGATGCAGCAAATAGGTCAACATTCAAATGATCTTTCAACTCAAAATTAAACCACTCAAATGGGTGTATACGGCTGGGATTTTCAACCCGTTCTTTGTAAAAGCCTTCAATAATTTCTTGCACAATTTTTGTATCGCCTTCTGCTTTGATTTTTTTTCTGTAGTCAAACCCTAATAGGAGTTCTCCTTCTAGTTTTTGAAAAAAACCAGATAATATTTTAGCAATAGGGTCTCTGACGAGAGTGATCACACTCCAAGGATTAACTATATTCTTGCGATCCAGTTGACTTCGCAAGTATTCTGAGTGAAGAGTTTCAGGATACATGAAGTGTAGTTTTCGATAATTGGCTTGGTCTGTTTCTATAGCTTTCCTAATCCTCTCATGATTTAGGCTGTGAATATGATAAATGGGAATATTTAGATTTAAAGACTGAAGGCTTTTCCAGATTGTAGTTGAACCAACCTTACCCATTTGATAAATAACAATCTTATCTTTACTGTGCAGTCCTTCTAGCCATAAACGCAGACGATAATAAGGATGTTTAATGCGATAGTTTTCCTTGATTAAAGAATTAAGTACCATCGGGTTTTAGATTCCTTCTTTTGCGGGAATGTCTACTAACTATAGTTTAGACGACGAGGGCGAAACTTGCCACAATATAACCATTGTTTATACTTTTATAACGCTTGCCCACTCTACAGTTATGTCAGACAAATGACAAATGACAATTAACGAATATCCCACATCTGGGCTGCATCAGCTACAGCTTCTTCTACCTCCTTTTCGCCTAACATCGCCGCCTGTAAATTCTCATAAATCGCGGCTTGTAACTTATTTAAATCCTTCATCGCCGGTACTAATACCTCCGCCTCTGTCAACTGACTAGCACTAATTGCCCGCGCTTGTTCCACCGGGGAAGCATTCGGATTACTTGACAATTGAGCTTGATACTGTTCCACTGCTTCAATGGTTGACGGTAAAACATTTGCCGCTTGAGCAAAGGCTAACTGATTCTCGGTATTAGTCACAAATAGAGCAAAGTTTAAAGCTTCCTCTGGATTGTTCGTATCCCGTGGAATCACTAAATTCATCACCGCCACATTCTTTTTCCCAGTTTTTCCGGTAATTTGAGGAGATGTCGCCGATACTTTAGCAATATCCGGCGCATTCGTTTCAATTGTCTTTAAAAATTCCGCCCCCGACGCCAGCAAAGCCGTTTCCCCCCCTTGATATAATTCAATCGCATTCCGATGTCCTTGGGTGAGAACTTCTCGCGGTAAGAGTCCTTTTTGATACAAATCTACCCAATACTTAAACGCCGCCTTTCCTTCTGGCGTATTAAACGCCGCCTTTCCTTCCTCATCAACTAACTGCACGCCCATCTGCACAAAAGATTCCAACACTTCACTGGAATCATTGGGGACAAAGGTAACAAAAAAGGCATATTTCCCCGTCTTATCTTTCACTTGCTGAGCCACCTCTGCCAGTTCAGCATAAGTTGTTGGCGGTTGACTAATTCCGGCTTGTTTGAGTAAATCCTGATTGTAAATCGTCACCCGTGTAGTCAGATACCAAGGAATGCCAAAACTTTGATTATCAATTGTACTCGCTTGCCAGATTTTGGGTAAATATTGCTGCCGGATTTCATCAGGAATTTTTCCCTCTAAGTCTAACCAAGCATTACGAGTGGCAAGCTGGGAGGCAAAGCTAGGATTTAAGTTAACCACATCCGGTGCCGTTTTTGCCGATACAGCCGTTAAGATTTTACGCTCCATTTCTGCCCAAGGGACATCCACCCATCGTACTTTAACCTCTGGGTTATCGGCTTCAAAATCCGCGATCGCTTGGTTAAAATACTCCGTAAACTGAGGCTGAAGCTGCATCGTCCAGAACTCTAATTCTCCAGACGCGGAGGGTGTCGGGGCAGGGCTACAGCTTACCAGCCAACTCAACAGCCATCCCAACAGGGCAAATAGTCCAAATCGTTTCCAGGTTTTGATCGCAATCATTGATAGTATACCAGTAATAGGCAAAAGGCAAAAGGCAAAAGGCAAAAGAGCAAATTACTCATAATTTAATCCATCAGGTAATATAGCACCCGTTAACGTCGCACCGCGCAAGTTAACCTGATCCATATTGGCATCAAGCAAAACAGTTTCTAGTAAAATTGCATCCGTTAAATTAGACCAACACAGTTTAGCTCGATATAAATTTGCCTTGCTGAGATTAGCGCCGCGTAGGGTTGTCCAACTGATATTCGCCCCTCTTAAATTAGCCTCTATGAGTATCGCTTGGGTCAAGTTTGTGCCATTAAGAATCGCCCGACTTAAATTTGCCTGAGTTAGGTTTGCCCGGGTAAAGTTAGCACTATGTAAAAGGGCTTTGCTCAGATTTGCCTCTTTTAAGTTTGTCTCTAGGAGAATGGCATTCGTAAAATTCGCCTTTTCTAAATTGGCACCCATTAACGTCGCACAAGAAAGATTCGTGCGGCTGAGTGAAGCGTCTATCAATTTTGCCTGATTTAAGTTAGCATCCCGGAGTATCGCCTCACTCAGAATTGTTTCCGACAGATTGGCACGATTCAGATTAGCACCATTCAAAGTAGAGGCTCGCAAATTAGCATTGATTAAATTGGCTTCACTAAAATTAGCTTGACTCAAGTTACTGGAAATGAGGTTAGCGGCGCTTAAATCCGTTCCCTGTAGCGTAGCTTGATTGAGATTCGCTTCTCGAAAGTTGACCAGTTTGAGAAACGCCCCCGTCAGATTGCTTTGGCTTAAGTCTGCTCCTCGCAGGTTGGCTTGAGTCAGATCAACGCCAATCAGGGAGGCGCCCCTAAGATTAACTTTTCTGAAGTCCCGTTCCCCTGCTGCATATCGTTTCAGCAGTTCATCGGCATCCATAATTGTATTGTGATTGCCTAGGTAGATGTGCATCAAAGGCGATTAAAGCATCAAGTTTACCTTAAGGAATTCATGATTGGTGAGTCCGTGAGTGATAATGAAGAAATTGTCCTGTAGCAGGGTAGGAAATGGGGTGATGGGGTGATGGGGTGTGTAGAGACGTAGTCGGCTACGTTTGGAACTCAGTCGGGGCGGGTTTACTCGCATCTGGGTGAGGCAAGAAATGATAGTAGTAAAACCCGCCCCTACAGACGCTTTTCCATTGCCCGTTCCCTGGTCCGTTTTCCCTGTTCCCTCTTCTTTGACAAATGACAAATGACGAAGGAAAGTAAGCCAATGCCAGACAATGTGAGAAGTCAAGTCGTTACCCAAGGCGTTCAGCGATCGCCAAATCGTGCTATGCTGCGTGCTGTCGGTTTTAGCGATCGCGATTTTACCAAGCCGATTGTCGGGTTAGCCAATGGATATAGTACAATCACGCCCTGTAATATGGGCATCAATGATTTAGCGCTAAGGGCAGAAGCCGGATTAAAACAAGCTGGGGCGATGCCGCAAGTATTTGGCACAATTACCATTAGCGATGGGATCTCCATGGGAACCGAGGGGATGAAATATTCCCTGGTGTCACGGGAAGTGATTGCTGACTCGATTGAAACCGTCTGTAATGGTCAAAGTATGGATGGGGTGCTGGCAATTGGTGGCTGTGATAAGAATATGCCAGGGGCAATGATTGCGATCGCGCGTCTGAATATCCCCGCTATCTTTGTCTATGGGGGGACGATTAAACCCGGACATCTGGATGGACAAGATTTAACGGTTGTCAGCGCCTTTGAAGCGGTAGGACAACATAGTGCGGGTAAGATTACTGAAGAACAACTGCTTGCAGTAGAACGCCATGCTTGTCCCGGTGCAGGTTCCTGTGGGGGGATGTTCACGGCTAACACCATGTCTTCGGCATTTGAAGCCATGGGGATGAGTTTACCCTATTCCTCGACGATGGCGGCGGAAGATGCCGAAAAAGCCGACAGTACAGAAAAATCAGCGTTTGTTCTGGTTGATGCGATTCGTCAGCAGATTCTACCCAAACAGATATTAACCCGCCAAGCCTTTGAAAATGCCATTTCTGTAATTATGGCAGTGGGCGGATCAACAAATGCTGTATTGCATTTATTGGCAATTGCGCGTGCGATTGGCGTGGAGTTATCCCTGGATGACTTTGAAACCATTCGCGCCAGAGTTCCGGTTCTGTGTGATCTTAAACCCAGTGGCAGATATGTCGCCACAAATTTACATCAAGCTGGGGGCATTCCGCAAGTGATGAAAATGCTCCTGGTTCATGATTTGTTACACGGTGATGCATTAACCATTACCGGGAAAACCCTAGGGGAAGTATTAGCCGAGGTGCCCGACGAACCGCGAAGGGATCAGGATGTAATTCGTCCCTGGGATAATCCTATCTATAGCCAAGGACATTTAGCCATTTTAAAAGGAAATTTGGCAACCGAAGGCGCCGTGGCGAAGATTACCGGAGTGAAAACGCCCCAAATCACCGGTCCTGCGCGAGTCTTTGAATCTGAGGAAGATTGTCTGGATGCGATTTTGGCGGGTAAGATTAAAGCCGGTGATGTGATTGTGGTGCGTTATGAGGGACCAAAAGGGGGTCCGGGAATGCGGGAAATGCTAGCGCCAACATCAGCAATTATTGGTGCGGGGTTAGGGGATTGTGTCGGATTAATTACCGATGGTCGCTTTTCCGGTGGCACTTATGGTATGGTAGTCGGTCATGTTGCCCCAGAAGCCGCTGTTGGGGGTGCGATCGCGTTAGTCGAAGAAGGGGATTCGATTACGATTGATTCCCCGGCGCGATTGTTACAACTTAATATATCTGATGAGGAACTGCAACGACGCCGCGCCAATTGGCAACCGCCCAAACCTCGGTATACCACAGGAGTGCTGGCGAAGTATGCCAAATTAGTGGCGTCTAGTAGTGTGGGTGCGGTGACGGATTTGAATCTGTGATGAATCAAATAATGGGGTGATGGGGGAGTTTTCTTGGCTTTTCTGGGCAACGAGGTTTGTTGTTTATACCAATTGATTTAAAACCCACCTAGTGGGTGGACAGGGGCGGGTTTAGTTGCATTGGGGTGCAACCGAAACAATAGTAGTAAAACCCGCCTCTACATCCAATACTATTCGGTTAAGGGAGAAGGGGTAAAAACACACTCCCTTTACCTATTACTCTTGCACTTTTTTGTATTAGTTATGGGAACCCGCACCACCCGATAGAAAACTGACGAGCTTTTTGAGGGTAGGAAAACTTTCTTTCGTTCCTTGACTGGAAAAGCCAATAATTTTGGAGAACTCCTTCTCAGATAATTCACCCGACTGATACTGTGCAAACGCATCAACAACCCGAATTAAATCCTCTTTGGAAAACTCAAAACCCTGCTTGGCGGCAAACTCCACCACCACCGGGGCATTATTCGTGAGGGCTTGTGCTTCTGCGGCGTCGAGTTCTGAATAACTACTAATGTCTCCATCGCCCACACCGAGTAATGTTCCCAGTTGTTGTTGGAATTGTTTATCTTCGGCGGTTTTCTGCATAAACTGTAACACTTTGGGAACAGTCGTTGCTGGTTTTTCCACGGGAACCAATTGTCCATTAATTTTGTGGTAACGAGTTCCGCGATAGACAAACTCTAGAGTTTGTTTAATTGAGGGTAAACTTGCTGGTGTCCCTTGATCAGAAAATCCCAGAATTTTAGCTAAGTCTTGATCGGATAGTTCATTGGATTTATATCGCACAAAGGCATCAACAACCGTTGTGAGTTGTTCAAGGGAAAAGTCAAACCCATATTGAGCCGCAAATTTCACCACTAACGGGGCGCGATCGCCGATTAACGCAGCGGCTTCTTGCTGATCCAATTCGGAATGGTTACTAATATCGCCGTCACCGACTCCCAATAATGCTCCTAATTTTTGTTTGACTTCGGGATCGGAAGCCGTTTTCTGCATAAATTGCAGGACATTGGGTGTAGAATTCACCGATTCGTTTACGGGGACTAGCTTGCCATTAATGCGTTTATAACGAGTCCCCCGATAAACATAGTCTAATGTCTGGGTAATTGAGGAGATACTTTCTTTTGTCCCCTGGTCTAGGTTGGATACACAAATAATCTTTGAGAAATCGTTAGCCGATATTTCGCCTGATTGATACTGTTGAAACGCATCTACCGTTGTTCTTAAGTCTTCAACGGAAAAGTTAAACCCTTGTTGGGCAGCAAACTTGACAACTAAGGGGGCGTGATCGCCCCTTAAGGCTTCGGCTTCTTGGACATCGAGTTCCATTTGACTACTGATATCCCCATCGCCAACGCCCAACAGGGTGGCTAATTGCTGTTGTAAGCCCTGATCTTCCGATGTCTTTTGCATAAATTGCAGAACACTGGGCGTAGAATTAGTGGGTTGGATCACCGGGACGAGTTTCCCATTAATTCGTTGATAGCGAGTTCCCCGATAGACAAATTCTAATGTCTTTTTAATCGAGGGAATACTCTCTTTTGTTCCTTGATCGAGGTTGGATAATCCAATGCGTTGCGAGAACTCTGCTTCAGACAGTTCTCCTAACTGATATCGCCCAAACGCATCAACGACGGTTCTTAAATCGTCAACAGAAAAATCAAACCCCTGCTGGGACGCTAACTTGACGACTAAGGGGGCGCGATCGCCCCTTAAGGCTTCGGCTTCTGCCTGATCCAGTTCAAACTGACTACTGATATCGCCATCGCCAACCCCTAGCACTTCCCCTAGGTGTTGCTGTAGCTGTTCATCTTCTGCGGTTCTCCGCATAAATTGCAAGGCTTTTGTGGTTGTCATCTCACTGCTCGAATTCGCAATTCTTAGTAAAGGGAAAATTGTACCTGAATTACATCACCATTCAATAGCTTTTAACAACTCTTAAACCTGATTGTTTAAGGTTTTGTTATATTTTTATATAATGTTCGTGATGAACAGTTTTATCAAGTTCAAGTGTTATTTTATCAAGCGTTCCTGCGCTGTCGAATCTCCGCTGATGAAACTATACGATTTTTTACTGTCCGGAAACTGCTATAAGGTACGTTTGTTACTGACTCAAATTGGGATTCCGTTTGAGCGGGTTACGATTCAACCTGGACATATTCCCATCACCCAAAAATAAGTAACAAAATGAACCCATTTTTGTTCCTAATCTGAAAATTGATACTATGATTAATCTGTCGATAAAATAAATCAGGTCAGGGCATCTACGTCAAGTCATGACTCAAGTCGGTCAAGTTGCCATTAATGCCACCAAAGCATCCCATAGATTAATACCGACATAAAGATCTCTACTCAGCCTTTCAAGTGTTGGTAGAGAAAAGATTGGTATTGACGGTACAAACTCAGCAACGAGACGGCTAAGGGTTAGCCAAAAATAAATAAAGGTAGATGCAGATGAACCCTGATGAACTATTGAGCAGATACAACGCAGGCGAACGGGATTTTTTTCTCATCGACGTAAATGGAGTCAACCTGATGGGCGCCACTCTGAGAGCGGTAGATTTGACTTATGCCAACCTGAGTCAAACTAAATTAGTCCAAGCAAACTTGAGTCGTGCTACCCTGCATAATGCCAATTTGCAGGGTGTTGACTTGCACCACTCAAATCTGCGAGGTGCTGATTTGAGTGGTGCTGATTTGATGGGAGCGAATTTAGTGGCGGCAAATTTGAGTTTTGCCACGTTGACGGGTGTGGATTTAAGTGGTGCTAATCTGAGTTTCGTCCACTTGATGGGTGCTGATCTCAATGGTGCTAACCTCTGCCAGGTTAACCTATTGGGCGCGGATTTGCGAGGTTCTTTATTGATTGGCGCTAATCTCAGTCGCAGCAATCTGAGTCGCTGTTATTTATTTGAGGCTGATTTAAGTGAGGCAAATCTGGAGCAAGTGAACTGGCAAAGCAGTCTGTATAATCGGCAAACTTGTTTTCCTGAAGCGTTTGATCCTGAACAAATCGGTGCTTATTTAATTGCACCTAATGTCTCTCTGGCGGGGCTGGATTTAAGCGGTGTTAATCTTACCAGAGAAAACTTACAAGGGGCGAACCTGAGTCAAATTAATTTAAATCAGGCTAACTTATGTTGGGCAGATTTACGTGATGCCAACTTGCAGGGAGCGAATTTGAGTGAGGCGAATCTCAGTGGCGCTAACTTGCAGGGGGCGAATTTGAGTCAGACAAATCTGGAAGGGGCGAACTTAAGTGGTACAACGATGCCCAATGGGGAGTTACATCAGTGTGCTTTAATCCAGAAACCTGCTGGGAGATAGGGAAGAGGGGGTGTACAGTAAAAAGCGGGTACTCTTCGGTACTCGCTTTTTACAATCCCTGGTGTCCTATGTTAAAATTAACGACAATAGATTTAATCCCGCCATGCTAGTATTCGAGGCAAAATTACGAGGAACAGACGTGCAGTACGCGATCTTGGATAAGATGATTCGTACTGCTCGTTTTGTTAGGAATTCGTGCCTCAGATACTGGATGGATAACAAAGGGATTAACAGATATGACCTCAACAAATATTGCAAGGTACTCAGAGAACAATTTGAATGGTGTAAAAAGCTCTCAGCGCAAGCTTGTCA